>JADCFR010000025.1 GCA_020249415.1 Roseomonas sp.
CTATTGCGGATATTGGGCACGCGTTCGATGGTGAAGGCGACATCATCGGCGGTGAAATCCCGCCCATCATGCCATTTCACGCCGGGGCGGAGCTTGAATTCCCAGACGGTGTCGGAAATGGGCCGCCAGCTTTCCGCCAGCATGGGTTGCAGCCGTGCCTCGGCATCCTGTTCCACTAGCCGGTCGAACATGTGCTGCGTCAGGCTGATATTGGGGGAGGCATTGTAGAAATGCGGATCAAGCGCGGTGGGCGATCCGCCAATACCAATAGTGAGGTTTTGCGCCAGCGCGGCCGAAGTGCCGATGGAGGCCAGTAACGCCGCGGCGAGCGACAGGGCAGGGATTCGGGACGGGGAGGGGGGCATGCCGGCATTCTCCTTGCGATCAATGGGCCGATGCTAGCCGCGCCCCGCATCGGCTGCTAGAAGGAAGCGAGGTTTGGCTCAAAAACAATAGGGGGTCTGGGATGACGGGAAAACTTCGCAAGCTGGCGCTGGCCGCCGGCACGGCTTTCATTGGCCTTTCGGCGCAAGGCGCGCTGGCGCAAAGTGTCACCATGGCGGTGGCCGCGCCGGTCACCTCGCTTGATCCGCATTACCACCAGCTTTCGCCCAATAATGCGGTGGCGGATACGATTTTCGACAAGCTGGTGAATACGGATGCCAAGTCGAACAACCTGCCGGGGCTGGCGTTGAGCTGGCGCGCGGTTGAACCCAATGTCTGGGAATTCAAGCTGCGGCCCAATGTGCGCTTCCATAATGGCAACCCCTTCACGGCAGAGGATGTGGCCTTCACCTTGCAGCGCCTGCCGAATGTGCCCAATAGCCCGTCATCCTTCGCGGCCTATTCGCGACCCATCCAGGCCATGGAGATTGTGGACCCGCTGACCATCCGTTTCCGGACCGCGGCACCGCATCCGCTGATGCCCTTGGACATGACCAATGTCCGCATCCTGGACCGCGAGACGCATCAGAACGCGACGACCGAGGATTTCAATGCGGGCCGTGCGGCGATTGGCACGGGCCCCTATCGCGTGGTGTCGCATCGCAGCGGCGACCGGATCGAATTTGAGCGGAACGACAATTACTGGGGCGACCGCGCGCCCTTTCAGCGCGTGCTTTATCGCATGATCACCAATGACGCGGCGCGCACGGCGGCGCTGCTGGCGGGCGATGTTGAATTCATTGACCAGGTGCCGACCTCCGATTTGGCGAAGCTCCGGCAGGATAACCGGATTGCGCTTTCTGAGACGGTCGGGCTGCGCCTGATCTTCCTGGGGTTGGATCATTTGCGCCAGGCGAATGAGAACTCGCCCTTTATCACGGATAATGATGGCCGGCCGTTGGGGCGTAATCCGCTACAGGATGTGCGGGTACGGCGTGCGCTGTCGATCGCCATTGACCGGAAGGCGATTGTGGACCGGGTGATGGAAGGGGCGGCGGTGCCAGCGGGGCAATTCCTGCCTGAAGGCGTCTATACCCATGTGCCCGGCGTGACCCCGCCAGCCTTTGATCCGGATGCGGCGCGCCGGTTGCTTGCCGAAGCGGGCTATCCGCAGGGTTTCCGCATTCAGTTGAATGGCCCGAATGACCGCTATGTTAATGATGCACGCATCATCCAGGCCGTGGGCCAGATGTGGACTCGTATTGGTGTGCGCACCACGGTGGAGGCGCAGCCCTGGACCACTTTTGTGGGTCGCGCGGGCCGGGCTGATTTCTCGGCGCATTTGATTGGCTGGGGGTCGAACCCTGATGGGTCGCATCCGCTCCGCAATATCCTCGCGACCCAGACCCGTGAAAGGGGCTGGGGGTCTTCCAATCGTGGGCGCTATTCCAACCCGCGGTTGGATGCGCTGCTCGATCAATCTTTGGTCGAGCTGGATGAACCGAAGCGCGTGCAGCTGGTGATTGAAGCGCAGCGCATCGCGGCTGAAGATGTGGCGGTGATCCCGCTGCATATCCAAACCAATATCTGGGGCATGCGCCGGCATTTGGCGCATGATGCCCGCAATGATGAGCTGACGCGCGCGCAGGATGTGCGCCCGGCGGCGCGCTGAACCGGATAGGGGCTCATGACCGTCTACCTCGTCCGGCGCGTTTTGCAGGCACTGCTTGTTGTGCTGGCGATGTCGCTGATTGTCTTTATCGGCGTCTCTGCCATTGGCGATCCGGTGGAAATCCTGATCAGCCCGGATGCGGATCAGATTGAGCGTGAACGCGCGGTGCAGGCGCTTGGGCTCGATCTGCCGCTCTGGCAGCAATATGCGGTGTTTTTGACCAAGGCTTTGCAGGGCGATCTGGGGCGGTCATTTGTCTATAATGAACCGGCGCTGAAGCTGATTTTGCAGCGCATGCCGGCCACTATGGAACTGGCCTTTGGCGCGACCATTTTCGCGCTGATCATCGGCCTGCCGCTTGGGCTTTATGCGGGGCTCCGGCCCGATAGCCGCCTCAGCCGCATCATCATGGCGGGCTCCATATTGGGCTTTTCGCTGCCGACCTTCTGGGTTGGGCTGATGCTGATCATGGTATTCGCGGTTTATCTGGGCTGGCTGCCCTCCACCGGCCGGGGGGAAACCGGCACGCTGCTTGGCCTGCAATGGTCCTTCCTGACCTGGGATGGCTTGCGCCACTTGGCCATGCCTGCCCTGAACTTATCGCTGTTCAAGATCAGCCTGGTCATTCGCCTGACGCGCGCAGGTGTGCGCGAAACCATGCTGATGGATTACGTGAAATTCGCCCGCGCCAAGGGGCTTTCGCCGGCGCGCGTGACCTTCGTGCATGTCTTCAAGAATATCCTGATCCCGGTAGTCACCGTGGTGGGGCTTGAGCTTGGCAGCACCATCGCCTTCTCCGTCGTGACGGAAAGCGTCTTCGCTTGGCCTGGCATGGGCAAGCTGATCATTGATTCGATCAATGTGCTGGATCGGCCGGTGATTGTCGCTTACCTCATGATGATCGTGCTGATCTTCATCGCAATCAATCTGATCGTTGATCTGACCTATTCAATGCTTGACCCGCGCGTCCGGCTGGAGAGCAAAGGCACATGAGCGACGCTGCCCTTCCCGCCAAAATCGCCGATAAGGTGGAAACGCCTTTTCGGCGCTTTGTATCCGAATTCGCCGAAAGCAAGGTCGCCCTTGGCGCGCTGGTGGTGTTCGTCATCATCGCGCTGCTGGCGATTTTCGCACCCTGGATCACGCCGCAGAACCCCTATGATTTGGCCGAACTTGACATCATGGATGGGCGGATGGAGCCCGGCACGGTGGGCGGTGCGGGCTTCACCTATTGGCTCGGTACGGATGATCAGGGGCGTGATATGCTCTCTGGCATCATCTATGGCTTGCGGATTTCACTGACCGTTGGCGCGGGTTCGGCTTTGATTGCCTGCCTGATTGGCGCGTCCCTTGGCTTGCTCGCGGCCTATGCCGGTGGGCGGACCGATAGCGTCATCATGCGCCTTGTGGATTTGCAATTGTCCTTCCCGACCATTCTGGCGGCGCTCATGATCCTGGCCTTTTTGGGCAAGGGCATCATGAATGTGGTGATCGCGCTCGTGTTGGTGGAATGGGCCTATTATGCGCGCACGGTGCGCGGCACGGCGCTAGTGGAAAGACGGCGCGAATATATCGAGGCGGCGCAATGCCTCGCCTTGCCGACACATCGCGTGCTGTTCCGCCATTTGCTGCCGAATTGCCTGCCGCCCTTGATTGTGGTCGGTACCATGCAGGTGGCGCGTGCCATTGCGCTGGAAGCGACGCTTTCCTTCCTGGGTCTTGGCGTGCCGATCACGGAACCATCGCTCGGCCTGCTGATCGCCAATGGCTATGAGTATATGCTTTCCGGTAAATACTGGATTTCCTTCTATCCCGGCATTGCGCTGCTGATCACGATTGTCGCCATCAATCTGGTCGGCGATCAATTGCGTGATGTGCTGAACCCGCGGCTGAAGAAATAGGCACATGACGGCACCTACACTCGAAGTTCGCGATTTGCAGACGCATTTCTTCACCCGCGCGGGTGTGGTGAAGGCCGTGGATGGCGTTTCCTTTTCCGTTGGCCGCGGCAAGGTGATGGGGCTGGTCGGTGAATCCGGTTCCGGCAAATCCGTCACTGGCTTTTCCATCATCGGCCTGGTTGACCCGCCGGGCAGGATTGCGGGCGGGTCCATCCTGTTTCAGGGGCGCGATCTGGCGAAATTATCCGAAGAGGAAATGCGCGATTTGCGGGGCAACCGCATCGCCATGATCTTCCAGGACCCGATGATGACGCTGAACCCGGTGCTGCGCATTGATACGCAGATGATCGAAACGGTTTTGGCGCATAAGAAGGTCTCGACCGAGGAAGCCCGGCAGAGGGCGCGCGATACGCTCGGTATGGTCGGCATTCCATCCCCGGATGAAAGGCTGAAGGCCTATCCGCACCAGTTTTCCGGCGGCATGCGCCAGCGTGTGGCCATTGCCATCGCGCTATTGCATGAACCGCAATTGATCATCGCCGATGAACCGACCACGGCTTTGGATGTGACGATTCAGGGCCAGATATTGGCCGAGGTGCAAAAGCTTTGCGCCACCACGGGCACTTCCATGATCTGGATCACGCATGATCTTTCGGTGGTTGCCGGCCTCGCGGATGATATTGCGGTGATGTATGCCGGTCGCATTGTCGAAAAAGGGGTGGTGGGGGAAGTGCTGGACAAGCCCTTGCATCCCTATACCCATGGGCTGATCGGTTCGGTCCCAAGCCGCAACAAGCGCGGTGAGGAACTCAGGCAAATTCCGGGCATGACGCCTTCGCTGTTGAATCTGCCGCCGGGCTGCGCCTTTCGTGCGCGTTGCCCGCGTGCCTCTGAAGCCTGCCTCGCAGAGCCCGTGATGGCGGAGATTCTGCCAGGGCGCGAGGTGCGCTGCATTCACCCCCATCTGGAAGCCTCTGAGGCCGCATGAACCCCGCACCCATGCTGGAACTGCGCGGCATTACGCGCCGGTTTGAAAAGAAGTTGGATTTCGCGGGCCGCATTGCGCAGCGCCTGGGTGCGCCGGTGCGCGAGGAAGTGGTGCATGCGGTAGATGGCGTGGACCTTACTATTCGGAAGGGTGAGGTTGTCGGCCTGGTGGGTGAATCCGGCTGCGGCAAATCCACGCTCGGGCGCATGGTGGCGGGTATTTTGCCGCCAACGGAAGGCACGATTCTGCGCGATGGCCGCGACATCAAGGCGCTGACGGGTGCTGAGGCGCGGCAGATGAAGCTGCGCACCCAGATGATTTTCCAGGACCCCTATGCGTCGCTCAATCCGCGCATGCGCGTTCTGGATATTGTGGGCGAGGCACCGCGCGTGCATGGGCTTTTGGCTGGTGCGTCCTTTGATGATTATGTGGATGAGCAAATGCGCCGTGCGGGTTTGGACCCGGGCTTCAAGCGGCGCTATCCGCATCAATTCTCGGGCGGGCAGCGCCAGCGTATCGGGATTGCGCGCGCGCTGGCGGTGAAACCGGATTTCATTGTCTGCGATGAAGCCGTGGCGGCGCTGGATGTTTCGATCCAGGCGCAAATTCTGAACCTCTTCATGCGGCTCAGGCGTGAACTTGATTTGACCTATCTTTTCATCAGCCATGATCTTGGCGTGGTGGAACATCTGTCGGATCGCGTGGTGATCATGTATCTGGGGCGCGTGGTGGAAGAAGCGGATACCGAAACCGTCTTCCGCCGACCGAATCACCCCTATACGCGGTCCTTGCTGGATTCCGTGCCGCGCATTGAAAACCGCAAGCGCGCTTTCAGCGTGGTAAAGGGCGAAATCCCGTCACCGCTCAACCCGCCGAGTGGCTGCCATTTCCATCCACGCTGCCCGCTGGCGATGGAACGCTGCCGGGTGGAGGTGCCGAAGCTGCGAGAGATTGCGCCCGGCCAGCGCAGCGCTTGTCATTTGAACGATCAATGAACATGCGCTTCTTCCTCGCCGCGCTGCTGCTGTTTGGGCTTGCCGCTTGTGAAGGCAGTGGCACGCGCGGCGGTTATGTTGGTGGCGGCGCGGGCGGTAATCGCCTGTCAAACTGAACCCGTGCTACTGCCGCGCGTGCGCGACGCCGCATAGAAACTCGCCATCGCAAACAGCGCAATCGCCAACA
>JADCFR010000250.1 GCA_020249415.1 Roseomonas sp.
CGGAAATCGCGGAGGCGGGCGGCACACGCCTGGCCACACGCCGGCGCCTGGCCGCTGCCGCCTATGCGCGCACCGCGGCCTATGACGCGGCAATTTCCGGCTGGTTCGCCGGGCAGGAAGGGCAGGAATTTCCGGCGCGCCTCAGCTTCTCCGGCACGCTGCGTCAGACTTTGCGCTACGGCGAAAACCCGCATCAATCGGCGGCCTTCTATCTGGATGGCAGCGCGCGCCCCGGCATTGCCACTGCGCGGCAGATTCAGGGGAAGGAGCTTTCCTATAACAATTTGAACGATACCGACGCGGCCTTTGAAGCACTCGCCGAATTTGGCGATCCAGCAATTGTGATTGTGAAACACGCCAATCCTTGCGGCGTGGCGGTGGCAGGTGACTTGGCGCAGGCCTGGGATCACGCGCTGCTATGCGACCCGGTTTCGGCTTTCGGCGGCATTGTCGCGGCCAATCGCAAACTGGATGCGGCGGCGGCGGAACGCATCACCGCGATTTTCACCGAAGTGGTCATTGCGCCTGATGCGGATGAAGCGGCGCGCGCGGTGTTTGCCAAGAAGAAGAACCTGCGCCTGCTGCTGACCGGTGGCCTGCCCGATCCGGCCGCGCCGGGGATGGTATTCCGGTCGGTGGCCGGCGGCTTTCTGGCGCAATCGCGCGATGCAGGGCGCGTCAGTGAAGCCACGCTGAAATGCGTGACGAAGCGGGCGCCGACCGCTGCTGAAATGGCCGATCTGCTGTTTGCCTTCCGTGTCTGCAAGCATGTGAAATCCAATGCCATTGTCTATGCCAAGGGCTTGGCCACGGTCGGCATTGGCGCGGGGCAGATGAACCGTGCGGAAAGCAGCCGCATCGCCGCCTGGAAAAGCGAAGCCGCAGCCAAGGCAGCGGGCTTGCCTGAGCCTTTGGCCAAAGGCTCTGTTGTGGCATCGGATGCGTTTTTTCCCTTTGCCGATGGGCTGGAAATCGCGGCATCCGCCGGCGCGACCGCCATCATTCAGCCGGGTGGTTCGATCCGGGATAATGAGGTGATTGAGGCCGCGGATAAGGCCGGGCTTGCCATGGTATTCACCGGCATGCGGCATTTCCGGCATTGAGCAACCTGCATGGCGCTTGAAACCATTCTTCTGCTGATCGGGCTTGGTGTGGTGGTGGCGCTGCTGCTGGCGCTGCTTTTGCGCAAGCCCGCGCCTGATCCCGCCATTGCCATGCTACAGGCCGCGCAGGAACGACAGGGCGAGAGACTGGCGGCACTGAATGGTGATGTGAAGGCCGCTCTTTCCGCCAGCGAAGTGACGCTGGGGCGGGAAATGTCGGCGCTGACCACGAAGCTGATGGAAGTGCAAGGCGCCACCGCGCAGGCGCAGCAACAGGGCGTCTTGGAAGCGCGCGAAAGCGCCGCCAAGCTGCGCCAGGAAAACGCCGATGCCGCCGCACGCGTGCAGGTGATGGTGGAGCAAGTGCGCGGCGCGCTGGCCGAATCTCAGGCCGCCATGAAAAATGCTATCGCCGCAGAAATGGTAGCAGCGCGCGATATGATTGACCGCAAGGGCAATGAAAGCCGGGCGGAGCTTGAAGCCAAGCTCAAGGAAATGCGCGAAGCCAATGACAAGCGGCTTGCGGAAATTCAGGCCAGCGTGAATGAGCAATTGGGGGCGGCGGTTGAGAAGCAAATGAGCGAAAGCTTCACCCGCGTGATTGATCAGTTCAACGCCATTCAGGCCATGATGGGCAATGTGCAATCTGTCGCGAGCCAGGTTGGCGATCTGAAGCGGCTATTTTCCAACGTCAAAACGCGCGGTGGCTGGGGCGAGGCGCAGGTCAAGGCGCTGCTTGATGATTTCCTGCCGCAAGGTTCATACGAGACAAACGTAAAACTGCGCGACGGCAGCAATGACACGGTGGAATTCGCCATTCTGATGCCGGTTGGTCAGGAAGCGCCGGTGCGCCTGCCAGTGGATGCGAAATTCCCGGTGGAGGATTATGAACGCCTGCTGCAAGCCCATGATGCTGGTGAGACGGAGGCCGAGGCCCAGGCACGCAAGGGATTGGAAGCGCGCATCCGTGGTGAGGCGTTGAAGATTCGCGACAAATACATCAACCCGCCCGCCACCACTGAATTCGCGGTGATGTATCTGCCGACCGAGGGACTTTATGCGGAAGTCGCGCGCATTCCGGGCTTGATTGATGATGTCGGGCGCAATGCGCGGGTGTTTATTGCGGGGCCTTCATTACTGCCAGCCATGCTGCGCACCATCCAGCTTGGGCATGTCACGCTTGCCCTATCGAAAAATGCTGAAAGCGTGCGCGAATTGCTTTCCGCCACCAAGGCGGAAATGGCGAAGATGGATGGCGTTTTGGAAAAACTCGGCAAGCAGGTGACGACAGTCGGCAATTCGATTGGCGAGGCCCGCACCCGCACACGCAGCATTGCGCGCAAGCTGAAGGATGTTGAAGCGATGCCGGCCGATCAGGCCGCAAGCCTGCTTGGTGTGGAAGGCGTATTGCCCAACGATGAGGATGATCCGCCGACATGACCGCGCTGCAAGCGCAATCCGGCTTTGGCCTACTGGCGCTTTGCCTTTTGGCCTGGGCTTTGGGTGGGTTCCGACGCGGTGTCTCGGCGCGCGTGGTGGTAATGGGGCTCGCCTTGCAAATCGCCCTTGGCGCAGCGTTGCTGCATATCGCGCCGCTGCGCGCAGGCTTTGGCTATTTGGGGGATGCCGTGAATGCACTGGCGGTGGCAACCCAGGCCGGCTCATCACTGGTCTTTGGCTATCTCGGTGGTGGCGCCCTGCCGTTTCAGGAACTGCGCCCCGGTGCTTCCTTCATTCTATTTTTCCAGGCCCTGCCGTTGATTCTGGTGGTGGGTGCGCTTTCCGCGCTGTTCTATCATTGGGGCATCCTGCCCGCGATTGTGCGCGTGATGGCAGCAGCGCTCCGCCGGCTGTTCGGCATTGGTGGCGCAGCCGGTTTTGGTGTCGCAGCGAATGTTTTTGTCGGCATGGTGGAAGCGCCGCTCATGATCCGCGCATGGTTGGCGCGCATGACGCGGGCCGAGCTTTTCGTGGTGATGACCGCAGGGCTTGCCACCATCAGCGGCAATACGCTGGTGGTTTATGCGCTGATGATCGCGCCCGTGGTGCCGGATGCGGCGGGTCAATTACTGACCGCAAGCCTGATTTCCGCCCCCGCCGCGATCCTTGCCGCGCTTTTGATGCTGCCGGCGGATAGCACCGGCACCTTGCCAGACCACGATACAGGCGAACCGGCAAAACTCTACGATAGCAGCATGGATGCGCTGGTGCGTGGCACGCAGGATGGGCTTTCGCTGCTGCTTGGCATCATGGCGTCACTGATTGTTTTCGTGGCCCTAGTCGCCTTGGTGAATATGGCGCTGGAACCCGCAACCGGCTTCACACTGCAACGCCTGCTTGGCCTGCTGCTTTGGCCAGTGGCCTGGGCCATGGGGGTGCCGGCGGCGGAGGCAGCCACCGTCGCGTCTTCGCTTGGCGTGAAGATCGTGGTGAATGAATTCGTGTCATACCTGGAACTCGCGCAATCTGGCGGTGCGGGGTTTTCGGAACGCTCCCGCCTGATTCTGACCTATGCGCTCTGCGGCTTCACCAATTTCGGATCGGTCGGGATCATGGTGGCGGGCATGGCCGGCATGTGCCCGGAACGGCGCGCGGATATCCTGCGCCTGGGACTGCCATCGCTGGTTTCGGCTTCCATTGCCTGCTGCATGACCGGCGCCGTGGTCGGACTGCTGACACCCTAAAATTAGCTTCTAGCCCTGCGGGGCATAACGCGGCAGGATAACCGCGAAGGAGCCCGCGCCATGTCCCATATCGTCCATCGCAACCTGTTGAAGGACCCGCCCATTGCCGTTTCCGGCCAGGGGATTTGGCTGCGCGATTCCACCGGGCATGATGTGATTGATGGCTCAGGCGGTGCGGCGGTGGCCTGCTTGGGGCACGGCCATCCGCATGTGGTTTCCGCCATGAAGGCGCAGATTGATCGCCTGTGTTACGCGCATACCGCGCTGTTCAGTGCGGGCAGCGCGGAAAAGCTGGCCGAGGTGCTGGTCGGCCATAAGCCGGGCGGGCTGACGCATGCCTATTTTGTTTCCTCAGGCAGTGAGGGGATGGAAGCCGCACTCAAAATCGCGCGGCAGTATTTTCTGGAAGCGGGCGAACCTCAGCGCACGCGCTTCATCGCGCGGCGGCAATCCTATCATGGCAATACGCTCGGCGCGCTGGCAGCGAGTGGCAATATCGCGCGGCGCACGCCCTATGCGCCGATCCTGTCTGACGCTTTCAGCCATGTCTCGCCATGTTATGCTTATCGCGATCGGCGCGATGATGAGAGCGATGCCGATTACGTCACGCGCCTGGCGGCAGAGCTCGAGGCAGAATTCCAGCGCCTTGGCCCGCGCAATGTGATTGCCTTTTGCGCGGAAACCGTGGTGGGTGCCACGCTTGGTTGCGCCACTGCGCTGCCCGGTTATTTCCAGGCCATGCGCGCGGTCTGTGACCGCCATGGCGCGCTATTGATTTTGGACGAAGTGATGTCCGGCATGGGCCGCACCGGCACCTTGCATGCCTGGGAACAGGAAGGCGTTTCACCGGATATTCAGGTGATCGCGAAGGGTCTAGGCGGCGGCTATCAGCCGATTGGCGGCATTCTGGTGCATGGCCGCGTGGTGGAAACCTTGAAGCGCGGCACCGGAACTTTCAAGCATGGCCATACCTATCAGGCGCATCCCGTGGCCTGTGCCGCGGCGCTTGCAGTGCAGGAAGTGATTGCGGAAGAAAACCTGCTCGCCAATGTCTGCACCACCGGCGCGCTTTTGGAACGTGGCTTGATGGAGTGCCTGGGTAATCATCGCCATGTTGGTGATATTCGTGGCCGCGGTCTGTTCTGGGCCGTGGAATTCGTCCAGGACCGCGCGAGCAAAGCCACTTTCGATCCCGCGCTTGGCGTCAATGAACGCATCAAGCACGCCGCCTTCGCGCATGGCTTGGCGTGCTATCCCATGGGCGGCACGATTGATGGCAAGCATGGCGATCACGTGATCCTCTCACCGCCCTATATCGTGAATGCGCGGGATGTGGAGATGATCGTGGAACGCTTTGGCGCGGCGGTGGATGAGGTTTTTGCGAGCCTACCTAAAGGCTGAGGTGTTGCGCGCGCAGCGCTGGGTCAGCATCCAGCGCTGCCATGCTGCCATCATAGCGGATCTCGCCCCGTTCAATGACATAGGCGCGATCCGCCACCGCCGCGGCGAAATCGAAATTCTGTTCTGACAGCAGCACGGCGATACCTTCGCGCTTCATGCGCAGCACGGCATCGGCCATCAATTCCAGAATGACGGGGGCCAAGCCTTCTGAGGGTTCATCCAGCAGCACGGCAGCGGGATTGCCCATCAACGTGCGCGCAATCGCCAGCATTTGCTGTTCCCCGCCGGACATGGCGGCGGCGCGGCGATGGCGCATGGAGGCAAGGTTCGGAAAAACCTCAAACAACCGCTCCGGCGTCCAGGCATCGCGCCCTTCTGCCAGGCGGCGGCCGACTTCCAGATTCTCGGCCACCGTCAGATCGGTGAAAATACGCCGATCCTCCGGCACATAACCCAAGCCAAGCCGCGCAATGCGAAACGGTGGCAGCCCCGCGATATCGCGCCCCGCGAAACGCACGCGTCCCGCGCGCGGTGGTATCAGGCCCATGATTGCTTTCAGCGTGGTGGATTTGCCCGCGCCATTGCGGCCCATCAGTGCCGCGACCTCACCGCGCGCAAGCTTGAGCGAAACGCCAAAAAGAATCTCCGCCGGGCCATAGCCAGCGCGCAAGCCTTCTGCTTCCAGCATCGCCTCAGCCATGCGCTGCTGCCCTGGCACGCAAGGCCGCGCGCAGGCCGGAAGTGCCGAGGTAAACGCGCTGCACTTCCGGATTGGCGCGCACTTCTTCCGGGCTACCGGCGGCGATGATCTCACCGCGTACCAGCACCAGGATGCGATCCGCATGGGCGAAAACCGCATCCATGTCATGTTCGGTGAACAGCACGCCAATGCGCGACTGCCGCGCAATGCCCGCCACCAGGCGCATCAGCGCGGCGCGTTCAGCCGGTGCCATGCCGGCGGTGGGTTCATCCATCAGCAGCAGGCGCGGCGCGCCGGCAAGCGCAATCGCCAATTCCACGCGCTTCACATCGCCATAAGCCAGCGCGCCCATGGGCCGTTCTGCCTGTTCCGCCATGCCAAGCTGATCGAGCAAGGCGAGCGCTTCCGCCCGATACAGCGCACCGGCCCGAGAAATCACATCGCGCGTCCGCCCGGCATGGGCAATCAGCGCCATTTGCAGATTTTCCCGCACTGACATGGAAAGAAAGGTCTGCGCCACCTGAAAGCTGCGCCCGACGCCCAGGCGGCAAATGGCGCGCGGTGGCAGGCCGGTGATGTCCTGCCCCGCCAGCAGCACGCGCCCACTATCGGGGCGCGATTGCCCGCCCACCATATTGAAGCTGGTGGATTTGCCCGCGCCATTCGGGCCGATCATGGCGAGCATCTCACCTGCTGCCAGGGCAAAACTCACATTCCGCGCCGCCACCACACCGCCGAAATTCTTGTTGAGATTCTCGACAACCAGCAGCGTCATGGCGCGCCACCCGAAAACCGCGCGCGCAGCGCTGCATAAGCCCCGCCAAGCCCGCGCGGAAAAATCAGCACCAGCGCAATAATAGAAGCCCCCAGCAAAAAGCGCCAATGATCCGTCAGCGGCATGAAGACATCCTTGATGCTGTGAAAAGCCGCCGCCCCCAGCACCGGCCCCATCACGGTTTGCATGCCGCCCAGTAGGATCATCGCGAGGAAATCCACTGACAAGGGAATGCCAAGCAGTGTCGGATCAATCGAGCCTTTGGAAAATGCGTAGAGCCCACCCGCTAAGCCCGCCGCCGCACCGGCAATGGTGAAGCCAAGCCAGCGATGGGCGCGCACATCAATCCCAATCGCCTCAGCACGCGGCGCAGAATCGCGTGCGGCACGCAGGCTTGCACCGAACGGCGCATAGATCACATGGCGCAGCGCGAAAATCCCTAGCACTGCTGCCACCAACACCAGGTAATGAAAGGCGCTGCGCGATGCCGCCCAGGCTGAGGGCCAAACACCGACAATACCATTATCACCGCCCGTGACCTCCACCCACTGAAAGCAGACCGCATAGGCAATTTGCGCAAAAGCGAGCGTGAGCATCGCCAGATAGATGCCCTGCAAGCGTACAATGAAAAACCCGAATAGCGCCGCGAAAACTCCGCCCGCCAAAGGGGCGGCGATCAGCGCCGGTTCCATCGGCATGCCGAGTTTTGTCACCAATAACCCACTCGCATAAGCGCCAAGACCGAAATAGGCCGCATGGCCGAAGCTCACGATTCCGCCATTGCCCACCAGAAAATTCAGCGAAAACGCGGCAAGGGCGAAGATCAGCACCTCGGTCGCCACCTTGATGGCATAGGCATCACCAAAGATCGGCACAGCAGCCGCCACCAGTACCGCCAAAAGCACAAGCAATTTCTCGGCAACTGCAAAGCCGCGCGGTTGCATGATGCCCTCAGGCAAGGCGCTATGCCCCGCGGCACTTTCTTGCCGGCCCAATAATCCCCATGGTTTTACCACCAGCACCAGCGCCATCAGCAGGAACACCAGCACCAGCGTGATTTTCGGGAAAATCAGCACGCCGAATGCCTGCAATTGCCCGATCAGCAGCGCGGCAAGAAAAGCGCCGCCAATCGAACCCATGCCGCCAATCACCGTCACCACAAAAGCTTCGGTGATAATGGAAAGATCCATTTGCGCGGAAGCGGAAACGCGCGGGATTTGCAGGGCGCCACCCAACCCCGCCAGAAAGGCGCCCAGAAATAGCGTGCCGGTGAACAGCAAAGCCTGATTGACCCCTAGCGCGCCCACCATTTCCCGGTCCCGCGTGGCGGCGCGCAGTAAGATGCCAAAGCGCGTCTTGTGCATCAACAGCCACAGCAACCCCAAAACCACCGGCCCGGCAGCGATCAGGAAAAGCTCATAAGCCGGAAAGCGTTGATCCAAAATCATCACACCATGGCGCAGCCCCGGCGCACGAGGTCCCGGAATATCCATCGGCCCCCAGATATGCAGCACCGCATCCTGCACCATCAGCACCACGCCGAAGGTCGCCAGCAATTGAAACAACTCCGGCACCTTATAAATCCGCCTGAGCAGCAGGATTTCCATGACAACGCCAAGCACGCCGACCACCAGGGCGGAAATCAGCACGCCGGCGAAGAACAGTGTTGGTGATCGTTCAATCTGCAACAGCCAGGGCACGATCGTCACCGCCATATAGGCGCCGAGCATATAGAATGATCCATGCGCGAAATTCACAATCCGCGTCACGCCAAAGACAAGCGTCAAGCCCGATGCAATGATGAAAAGCGAGGATGCGCTGGCCAGGCCCGATAGGCTCTGGACCAGCAGAAAGCTGAATTCCACGCTCAAGCCCGGCGCGCGGCCCGCACTTCTTCTTCGGGGAACATGAAATCAGCGCCATCGGCATAGCGCGCATTGCGCATGGTGCCCTGCCCATTGCGCTGCGTGGTTTCACCCACCCAGGTACCCATGGTTCCCTGCTGATCAATGCCACGCATGGTGACGTTGCCAACGACGGTTTCGGTCCGCAGATCGCGCAACGTATCCACCAAAACCTCATTGTCCAGGCTATTGGCGCGGTTCAGCATATTGGCCAGCACTTGCACGGTCACATAACCAAGCAGGCTGCCCTTGCGCGGCGTGTCATTGAAGCGGGCGCGATAGGCTTCAACAAAGGCGCGATGCGCTGCCCCTTCCACCTGATCCCAGGGATAGCCCGTCACGACCCAGCCTTCCGGCGTTTCATCACCGAGCGGGATCAGGTATTCCGGCTCGCCCGTCAGCAGGGAAAGCACGAAGCGACGCTCAAACAAACCCCGCGTATTCCCTTCCCGCACAAAGGCGGTCAGGTCCGGGCCAAACAGCACATTGAAAATCGCATCGGGCCGTGCCTGCGCCAAAGCACCCACCGTCGCCCCCGCATCCACGCGGCCAAGCGCTGGATATTGTTCGGCAATCACCTCAGCGCCAGCAATCGCACCACCGATCAGCCGCTTGAAATTCGCCGCCGCCGATTGGCCATATTCGTAATTCGGCGCCACAATCGCCCAGC
>JADCFR010000251.1 GCA_020249415.1 Roseomonas sp.
AACCGGCGTGAAGTCCGCGACCGGGTCAAAGGGCAGGCGGTCAAACAGTGCACGCAAACAGGCATGGGCAATGGTGGTGTAAAGGATGGTCTGCCCATCCTTCGGCGCCTTGCTGACCAGATCCGTGCCAATCACCACACCCGAACCGGTGCGGTTTTCCACCACCAGGCGTGAGGGCAGGAATTTCGATTTTTCTTCAGCCAGCAAGCGGGCCGGGATATCGGTGGGGCCGCCAGCGGCGAAGGGCACCACAATGCGGCCCGGCCCGTTCGGCCAGGCTTGTTGGGCCAAGGCGGGCTTGGCAAAGGGCGCCAGCGCGGCAGCGCCAGCCAGGCCCAGAAGATCACGACGTTGCATGGAAATCCCCCGTGTTGATTGGAAAGGGCGGAATTGGGCGTGACGCGTCACCAATTCCAGCCCCCTGCCCTGCTAACCACCAAATTCCGCCCGAATGGCCGCGGAATGCTCGCCCAGCCGCGGCACCGGCCCCAGGCTGCGCGCCCCATCGGACAACTTCGCAGGTGGAGCGCCGATCTTGATCGGGCCTTTTTCTGTTTCGACCGCGACCCGCCTGAGCGCCGGATGGTCACGCAGGCCGCCGCAATCATTGATAAAGCCAAAGGCGGTATTGGCGCGGCGCAACTTGGCCGCGCATTCTTCGCGCGTGAGCGTGGCGAACATCTTGCCGATATGGCCATCCACCATGGGGCGATGGGCAACGCGTTCATTATTGACGCGAAACCCCTCACGCTGCGGCAGATCGGGTTCATCCAGGAAATGCGCGCAAAAGCCGGCCCATTCACGTTCATTCTGAATGGCAATCAGCACATCGGCGCCATCCTTGGTGGTGAAGGCGCCATAGGGGCAGATGGAAGGATGCGCCATGCCGATGCGCGGTGGGTTCTTGCCGGTGCCTTCATATTGCAGCAGCGGCACCGTCATCCAATCCGCCATGCCATCGAATAGCGAGACAGCAATGCCCTTGCCCTTGCCGGTAATGCCGCGATCAATCAGCGCTTCCAGCACCGCCGCATAGGCATGCATGCCACACGCAATATCGCAGGCTGAAACACCCACGCGCCCCGGCCCTTCCGCGCGGCCCGTAACGTAAGCAAGCCCGCTTTCCGCCTGCACCAGCAGGTCATAGGCCTTCATGGCGGCGTAGTCGCCTTCCTCACCATAGCCCGAGATATCCACGGTGATCAGGCGCGGATGCCGCGCACGCAAGTCAGCCGAACCGAAACCCGCCCGCGCCATCGCACCTGGGGCGAGGTTCTGGATAAACACATCGGCCTTGGCGATCAGCGCCTCAAGCAGCGCCTTGTCGTCGGGCTGTTTGATATCAAGGCAAAGGCTTTCCTTGCCGCGATTGAGCCAGATGAAATAGCTGGATTGCCCATTCGCCACCGCATCATAGGCGCGGGCGAAATCGCCTTCCTGCCTTTCGATCTTGATGACGCGCGCCCCGGCATCTGCCAGCCGAGACGCGCAATAAGGCGCGGCCACGGCCTGTTCCATCGAAACGACGAACAGGCCCGCAAGGGGCTGGGATGCCATCAATAGGACCGCGGCATGCCGAGCACATGCTCGCCCACATAGCTCAGCACCAGGTTGGTGCTGATCGGCGCCACCTGATAAAGCCGCGCTTCGCGGAATTTGCGTTCCACATCATATTCCTCGGCGAAGCCGAAGCCGCCATGGGTTTGCACGCAGGCTTCCGCCGCCGCCCAGGCCGCATCGGCGCCGAGCATCTTGCCCATATTGGCTTCCTCACCGCAGGGCAGGCCGGCTTCGAATTTGGCGAGGCCCTTTTGGATCAAAGCCTCGGCGGCGCGCATCTGCGCATAGGCTTTGGCGATCGGGAATTGCACGCCCTGATTCTGCCCGATCGGGCGACCAAATAATACGCGCTGCTTGGAATAATCCACGGCCTTGTTGATGAACCATTTGGCGTCACCAATGGTCTCGGCCGAAATCAACAGGCGTTCGGCATTCATGCCATCCAGGATATAGCGGAAGCCCTTGCCTTCCTGCCCGACCATATTTTCGGCCGGCACTTCCATATTGTCGAAGAAGACCTCGCAGGAATTATGGTTCATCATGGTGCGGATCGGGCGAATGGTGAGCCCATTGCCGAGCGCCTTTTTCATATCCACGATGAAGGTCGAAAGCCCATCGGTGCGCTTGGCCACCTGATCGCGCGGCGTGGTGCGCGCCAGCAGCAGCATCAGATCGGAATGCTCCGCCCGGCTGGTCCAGATCTTCTGGCCATTGACGATGTATTTGTCGCCCTGCTTTTGCGCGAAGGTGCGCAGGCTCGTGGTATCCGTGCCGCTGGTCGGTTCCGTCACGCCAAAGGCTTGCAGGCGCAATTCGCCGGTGGCGATTTTCGGCAGATATTTCTGCTTCTGCTCGGGGCTGCCATGCTTCAGGATGGTGCCCATGATGTACATTTGCGCATGACAGGCAGCGGCATTGCAGCCAGTCGCATGAATTTCTTCCAGGATCGCGGCAGCGGCGGAAAGCGGCAGGCCAGACCCGCCATATTCTTCCGGGATCAGCGCAGCGAGCCACCCGGCATCGGTGAGTGCCTTGACGAATTCGGTCGGATAGCCACGGCGCGTATCAAGTTCACGCCAATATTCGCCGGGGAAGCGGGCGCAGAGCTTGCGCACCTCCTCACGAATCTCGGCATGGGCTTCCTGGGAATGCTGCATATCCATTGGTCTTGCTCCGGTTTCGCTTCCGATTAGAGCATTTTCAAGCCAAGTGAAATCACTTGGCGGCTCGGAAAATGCGACCGAATAAAAGTTTAGTCCCTGTCCGCTAAGCGGACGCGAAGGGGACAGGGACTAAGGGCTGGCAGGCCGGGCTTGCAAGATGATGGGACGCGTCAATCCACCGTGGCGCCGGAACGCCGTACCACCTCGGCCCAACGTGTAATGTCGCGCGCCAGGGTTTCGCGGAATTGCTCCGGCGAATTGGGCGCGGCGGGGGGCGTGATGGCCTGATCCTGCACCAGCCAAGTGCGGAATTCAGGCGTCGCGATGATGCGATTCACCTCGGCATTCATGCGCCGCAGGATCGGGTCCGGCAGGTTGGCCGGGGCCAGGATGGCGTACCAGGTGCTGGTATCCATGGGCGCTGTGCCGCAAGCCTCGGCCACTGTGGGCACATCCGGCAGCGCCGCAAGCCGCGCGGGGCTCATCACCGCCAAGGGCCTTACCTGGCCTTGGCGGATCGGCCCCATGGCAGCGCCGGA
>JADCFR010000252.1 GCA_020249415.1 Roseomonas sp.
GGCACGCCCAGGCGATCAAACAAGCCTTCCCAGGCGGTAATGGCCGTCAGCGGCACGGCAGCCGCTTCGGCAAAGGTCAGGTTGCGCGGCTTCCGCCCAACAATGCGTTCATCCACCAAATGCAATTCGGCATTGGTGCCGGAACGATTGATCACGCCGGCGTAAAACACCTCATCACCTGGGCGAAACAGCGTGCAATCAGGCCCGACCGCGCGCACCACGCCGGCGCCATCAAAGCCCAGGATGCGCGGCGCCTCACCAGGGTCATCGCGGCGACGCACCTTGGTATCAACGGGGTTCACCGACACGGCATGGATTTCCACCAGCATATCGCGCCCGGTTGGCGCGGCGGGGGCTGCGATATCCAGATCAATCAGCGCATCCGCCTGATCAATCGGCAGGCATTTCCGGTATCCAACGGCTTTCATCGCACGCCTCAATCCCTTTGTGTCTCAGCCAACGCGCAACAGCGCCGGCCCTTCTTCCCGCAGCCAGGTCTCCGCTTCCTCACGATGCGGGGCCAGCGCTGCGACATGCGCCCAGAAGCGCGGAGAATGGTTGAGTTCCCGCAAATGCGCGACCTCATGCGCGACAACATAATCCAGCACCGCATCCGGCGCCATGACCAGCCGCCAGGAAAAGGCGAGCGTGCCATCCGGCGCGCAAGACCCCCAGCGGCTTTGCGTATCCTTCACGCGAATGGCCTTGATGGCGACGCCAAGTTTTTCGGCATGCGTTGCGGCCAGCGGAAGAATACGCCGCTTTGCCTCGACACGCAGGAAATCACGCAAGCGCCGCGGCAGGAATTCCACCGCACCCGTCACGATGATGGCGCCATTTTCCACAAAGGCGCCACCGCGCCGCGATGGATCATGCAGCACGGGATGCGGCACACCGCCAAGCGGCACTGCGGCGCCATGCGCCAAGGAAATGCTCGGCGCCAAAGCCTTGATGCGCTTCAGCACCCAGGCGGCATGCGTCGTCAGAAGCGCCATGCCCGCACGGCGGCTCGCACGCATGGGCAGCGTTACCACCACATCGCCGGCGCGGGGATCAATGCGCAAGCTGATCGAACGCGCGCGTTCCGAACGCCGCCAGCGCACCGGGCAAAGCTCTGCCGGCCCCAGCAAGCCGGGGCGTAGCGGCACCATTTCCGAATCGGGCAGAGACATCACCGCACCATGACCCCAAGCGCCACTAATTTTCAACCGCTTGACACTGGGGCGGTTTCACGCGCGAGTGGTGCCATGCGTTTCGCACTCAACGCCATTCTGCCGCTGTTACTGCTTGGCACCATTTGGGGCGCCACGCCGATTTTCGTGAAGACCTTGGGCGGCATGGGTTGGCCGCCACTGATGATCGCACTCGGCGCTTCCGGCTTCAGCGCCATTACCTTGCTTGCGGTCTGCTTCGCGCGGCGCGAAGTCCCCGCATTGAAGCGGCCTTATCTGATTCATTATGGCGTTTCAGGGCTGACGGGGCTTGTGCTGTCCAATTTGTTCGGCTTCACGAGTTTGCCGCATATTCCAGCGGGTTTCTTTTCCTTGCTGATCCCGCTTTCGCCTATGCTGACCGTGCTAGGCGCCATGGCACTACGCATGGAAAAAGTATCCTGGCGGCGCATCGGCGGCAGCATTTTGGGCCTGGTTGGCATTGGTATCGCCATGGCGCCAGGTGCTGCGCTGCCGGACCCGGAGGCGCTGCCCTGGGCCTTGCTCGCGGCCTGCACGCCGGTTTGGTATGCGGTGGCGAATATCGCCGGCGTAAAGCTCGCGCCACGCGGTGCGGCACCCTTGGCGCTGGCGGCCGGCACCTGCGGCGCGGCGGCGCTGATCATGGCGGTGATTGCCTTTTCAACCGGGCAAATACGCGCCGTGGATATGGCTGGACTGCCCCTTACCATGGCGCAGGGCGTGCTATTGGCGCTGGCCTATCTGATCTATTTCCGATCGCTCGCGACGCAAGGCGGCGTGGTGACATCGCAAGTGGGCTATATCGTCACCATTACTGGCCTGATCTGGGGTTTTGCGATTTTTGGCGAAGTGCCGGGCTGGCTCACCATCCCGGCCGCGGCCTTGGTCTTTATCGGGCTTGCGCTGGTGACGCTGCCGTCAAAGCCTAGCCGATCAAGTGCTTGAGTTCGGTTTCCACGAAGGCGAGCGGCGCCGTTCCGCCATTGACGACATTATGTTCAACCCCTGCGGCGCGCGCGTAAGCCACGCCGGCTTTCAAATCCGCGGTCATGCTCTCTCCGCCGGGTAATTCCACCAGCAGCGAGCCATCCGTTACCGGCACCACCACATAAGCCATGCCGTGGCGATGCCAGCCGGTCTCCGCGCCGGGTTCAAAATCCCAGCGCGTGACCCGCACATTGGCATCATCAAGCTGAATGGTCGCGACCGCCGGCGGGCGGCAGCGCAACGGTTCCTTCATGGCGCTATTCCGCTGCCTTGGCGGGCGAAAGCCCCGGCAGCGGCAGCGCGCCCGCCGCACCCCAGGCAGCCCAAACCGCTTCCGCCTGCGTGGCATTCAGCGGCAGATGCGGCGGGCAAATGCTGCGCCAGCCGGCATCACCCGTGCTGCGTGCGATGATTTCGCGTAGGCCTGGGATCAGCGGCACGGAAGTTGCGGCCTTGCGCGTCGCGTTCAAGACGGCCTGCGCCGCATCGGCTTCCGGCCCGGTGCGCTTGGCATAGACAATGCCGCCCCAATGCGAATTGCCGTTGGAAGCCGCGGTGATGCAGCCCGCGCCGCCTTCAGCGAGAATCCGTTGCAGGAATTCATCGCTGCCCGAGTAAACCTCAAACCCATCCTTGGCGAAGGCCTGCACCATGGCCTGCATATTGGCGTAATCGCCAGATGAATCCTTCACGCCCTTGATGGTGCCAGGGAATGCCTTGATCAGGCGCTCCAGCAAGGCAAGGCTGAAGGGCACCGCCGATTGCTGCGGGAAGTGATAGAGATAGACTTTCACCCCGCCACCAATGCGGTTCAACGCTTCCGAGAAATAGGCGAATAACCCATCATCCGACGGCCCCTTGTAGTAGAAGGGCGGCAGCATCAGCACACCAGGGCAGCCGGCATCGCGCGCATGCCTGGTCAGTTCCACACTATCCGTCAGGCTGGCGCAGCCCGTGCCTGGCATCATGCGCGCCGCCGGAATGCCGCGCGCGATCAGCCCTTCAAGAATGGCCTTGCGTTCATGCAGGCCGAAGGAATTTGCCTCACCGGTCGTGCCCAGCACGCCAAGGCCGTTGCAGCCATTGGCCAGCAGCCATTTCGCATGCGCCGCCATGCGATCCAGATCGGGGGTCAGATCGGGCTTCATCGCCGTCAGCACCGCGGCATTCACGCCGCCATAAATCGCGTCCTTCATCGGGGCTTCCTTCGCAACATTTGTGGGGCCTTCGTCGCGCGGATAGCGCGCGGCGTCAATCACGCAGGCGGAACGCGCGCGGCGTCAATCACGCAGACTGCAGGCGGCGTCAATCACTGAAAC
>JADCFR010000253.1 GCA_020249415.1 Roseomonas sp.
CTAGTGGTGCGATTCATGCTGCCCTATACCCTGCCGAAAAAGCCCCCGCGCACCACTAGCCGTATATTTGGTGGGCCGATTCACGCCGCTGTCGGAGACCGACAGCGGCGATCGGACCACTAGCGCCTGAGCTTCGGGCGGGAAAGCTTTGATTAAGCGCCTGATTCGGCCAAGTCCTTGCCTAAATCTTGTCATGATTGCCGTGGCAAATACCCCACATGCTGTGGGCATCAGGTAACGCTTGACCTGTCCCGTCCAAATGGCATAGGCGAAGATGTCGTGATTGTGTTTCTGGATGTTTCAGACACCAGGGCGTGATCAGCGGAACGGTTTGGGCTGCACCGATGCGGGGGCATTGGCGGGGTCCTTGGGGGGCCGTTTCGGGGCGCAAATCCCAGACCCGATGGAGTTTTAGGGGATGCACGGGTTTCGACTGGGCTATGGCCGGTTTCTGGTTTTAGGGCTGCTGCTGGCGGTGCTTTCGGCTTGCGCGGATGGCGCAGGGCGCCACGCCAATGGGCCATTCTATAACCGCCCTGACAGCACGTCTCCGCCCGGACCGCCTGGCGATCCCTGGGGGCCCTGGATCCGCGATGCGTCTCGCCGGTTTGATGTCCCTGATCTTTGGATCCGCGAAGTGATGCGCCAGGAAAGCGGTGGCCGACCAGGCGCGACCTCTCGCGTGGGTGCCATGGGGCTGATGCAGGTGATGCCGGGCACCTATCGTGAATTGGCGCAGCGCTACAATCTGGGGCCTGACCCCTATCATCCTTACGATAATTTGCAGGCGGGCGCCGCCTATATCCGGGAGATGTATCAGCTTTACGGATCGCCCGCCTTCCTTGCCGCTTATAATGCCGGGCCGCGGCGCTTGGAGGATTTCCTTTGGGGTGGGCGCGGCCTGCCCGATGAAACCCGCAATTACGTCGCTCGCGTCGGGCCACGCATCGCGAGCACCGCGCCAGCCCGCCGCGCCCCAGCCGAGGTTTATGCGGCGGCTGATATCGGTACGAGCATCCCGCGCGGGCCGCGCCGGATGGATGGCAGCACGTTGGTAGCGCTGAATGAACAGCGCAGCCCGGCGCCGACGGTGCAGGTCGCGCAGGCCGCTGCCCCTGCCCCGGCAGCGCCGGCGGGCACCCAGGTGGCCAGCCTTGGCAATGATGTGGTCCGCATGGACCCGATCCCCGATGGCAGTACCTTTACCCCGGCAGAGCGTCGGCGTAGCGGGCTGGATACGGGGCGTTCCAACCTTGCCGCAGCGCCCGTGGCACCGCCCGCGCCGCGTCAGGCGCCGGCGGCTGTGCCATCGCGCGGTCTTGGCCTGATCAGCTCCGCCCAGGCAGCGCCGGCCTCGCCTTCGGCCTTGGGCCGCGCCGGTTCTGTGCCGCCGCCAAGCGGGGGCGGGAATGGCTGGTCGGTCAGCCTGGGGCGTTTTGCCTCAGAAAACCTGGCGCGGAGCGCGGCTTCATCGGCGCGTTCCTCGGCGGGCGGCAGCGGTCAGGCGGAAGTGGTGCGCGTCGCGCAGGGCAATAACGCGGCCTTCACCGCAAGGGTGAAGGGGCTGACACGCGCGCAGGCAGAACAGGCATGCCAAAGGGCGCGCTCGGCGGGGAATTGCACGCTGGTGGCGCCGGGCGCCTGAGGGCGCCAGGCCAGGGCGGCGACGCTTGACGCGCCCTGCGGCCTTGTGAAGCATGGCCATTCCCCCTGACCGGGAATTGCAATGCCGCAACTAGCGCCATGGGCCGCGATTAGCCCCGATAAACCCGCCGCGATTTTTCCCGATAGCGGCGCGGCGCTCAGTTTTCGTGAGCTTGATGCGCGCGCCAATCAGGTGGCGCATGGGCTTTTGGCGCTGGGCCTGGCGCCGGGCCAGGCGATGGCCTTGCTCTTGGAAAATACTCCCGAATTCCTGGTCCTGACCTATGGCGCCAAGCGTGCCGGGCTGATGGTGACACCGCTTTCCATTCATTTGCGCCCGAATGAGGTTTTGCATGTGCTCCGCGATTCCGGCGCGGTGGCGCTGGTTGCGGATGCGTCGCTCGCCGCGCTGGTTGCGAAGCTTGATCTTGCCGGCGTGGCGCATCGCTTTGCCGCGGGCGGTGCATTGCCCGGCTTCGCGCCGCTGGAAGCGCTGATGGCTGGCCAATCCACCACCTGGCCCGCAGGCGAAGTGCCGATTGGGCGAGAGTTTCTCTATTCCTCCGGCACCACAGGCCTGCCGAAAGGCATTCGCCGGCCGCTGATTGCCTTTGTTGATCGCTTGGCGCCGGAATTCGACATGAGCTGGCAGCGGCTTTACGGCTTTGATGAAGCGACCATCTATCTTTCGCCTGCGCCGCTTTATCACGCAGCCCCCAATCGTTATGTGCAGCGCACGATCAATTTGGGCGGCACGGCGATTATCTTACGCAAATTCGATGCGGCGCGCTGCCTTGCCGTGATGGCCGATTACGGCGTGACGCATAGCCAATGGGTGCCGACCATGTTTGTGCGCCTGCTGGCCCTGCCGCAGCACCTGCGCGATGGGCATGATTTGTCGCACCATCGCTGCGCCATCCATGCCGCCGCACCCTGCCCGGTGCCGGTAAAGCAGGCCATGCTGGATTGGTGGGGGCCGATTATTTGGGAATATTACGCGGGCAGCGAAGGTATCGGCACCTGTGTGATTGATAGCGCCACCTGGCTTCGTAAGCCGGGCAGCGTTGGCCGCCCGGTCTATGGCCGTGTGCATATTCTGGATGATGCCGGCGCAGCCCTGCCGCCGCATACGATTGGGCGCATCTGGTTCGAAGGTGGCGCGCGCTTTGCCTATCACAATGATCCGGTGAAAACGGCGGAAGCCTATAATGAACGCGGCTGGGCCACGCTGCATGATCTTGGCTGGTTGGATGAGGAGGGTTTTCTGTTCCTGTCCGATCGGCGGGCTGATCTCATTCTCTCGGGCGGTGTCAATGTCTATCCCGCTGAAATCGAAGCCGTGCTGATGACCCATCCGCGCGTTGGTGAAGCGGCGGTGATTGGTGTGCAGGATGCCGAGTTTGGCGAAAGACCGCGTGCGCTGGTAGTGGCGCGTGACGGCGCTGGTGATGATACCCTGGCCGAGGAATTGCTGGCCCTTTGCCGCGCCGAATTGGCCGGGCCGAAGCAGCCCCGCGCGGTTGAGTTTGTCGCGGAGTTACCACGCAGTGAGGCGGGCAAATTACTTCGGCGGGTATTGAAGGAACGCTATCTTTAGGCGGCCATTGCTGGACAGGGCGCGGCACCGCTTTCCGGCCAGATCGTGCCTGACGAAAAACCATTTAAATCAGTTTTTTAAACTCCGCCCATCCATGGCTCACCCCTTTAATGGCTTGGCTGGCGGGTGATAACGTGCCAAGGGCGCGAAACATCTCTAAACCATGTCGGAAATTTCATATTGGCCAGGAGAACGACCATGCGCCTTACCCGTAGAAGCCTTGTGGCGGCGAGCATCGCCACCCCGCTGATCACCCGCCCCGTTTACGCCCAAGGCGCCTGGCCGCAGCGGCAGATCCGCTGGGTGGTTCCCTTCCCGCCCGCGGGGACGGCCGATATCCTTTCCCGCCTATTGGCGGACCGGCTGGCGACGCGGCTTGGCCAGCCGGTGGTGGTGGATAATCGCGCCGGGGCGGGCGGCACGATTGCCGGTGCTTTGGTCGCGCAGGCGCGCGGCGATAGCCATATCGTCATGGTGTCCAATTTCGCACCGCATGGCGTCTCGCCCAGTCTTTTTGCCAATATCGGCTATGATGCGGAAAGGGATTTCACCCATATGGCGCTGTTTGGCGCGCTGCCGATGGTGATTGCGGTCAATCCCAACCTGCCCGCGCAGAATATTCAGGAATTCATCGCGCTCGCGCGTCAGCGTGGCGCCGCGCTCAACATGGCCTATGGCGGCAATGGCACGGCTTCCCACCTGATCGGCCTTATCTTCCATCGCGCCGCCGGCATTTCGCCAACCTTCGTGCCCTATCGCGGCGCTGGCCCGGCGCTCGTGGATGTGCTGGCGGGCACGGTTGAATGCATTATCGAAACCCTGCCGGCAGCCCTTGGCCATATTCGCGCGGGGCGGTTGCGCGCGCTGGCCGTCAGCTCTGCCGCGCGGTCAATTGTGCTGCCGGATGTGCCGAGCTTCACCGAAATCGGCCTGGCCGAGGCAACGGGCGTGAATTGGTTCGGCTTTTGCGGCCCCGCCGGCCTGCCGGAGCCGATTGTCGCACGCTGGCTGCAGGAATTGCGCGACGTGCTGAATATGCCCGAAGTGCGTGACCGGCTGGTGGATCTGGGTGTTGAAGGCACCAGCCTCGACCCCGCCGCCACCGCCACCTTTGTCGGTAAGGAAGTCGCGCGCTGGCGCCAGGTGGTGCGCGAGAACAACGTCACCGCAAGCTGAAAGAACGGGGGGGCACCGAGCCAAGTTGTGCCGCTTGGCTCGGCGGTTTCAATTCACCCGCGCAAGCCAAGCCGGTTTACGCGCGCTTCTTCCTCATCAATCGTGCGCTTGATGAAGGCGGCGTAGTCCGTCGGGTTCAGATATTCCACCGGCATATCCAAGCGGTCCAGCGTTGCGAGATGCGATGGATCATTCAGCGCCGTGCGGAACCCCTGATGCAGCTTTTCGACGATATCCGGGTCCATCCCGGCCGGCCCGACCAGCCCATAGGGTGAGGTGATCACCATATCCTGATAGCCAAGATCAAGCAGCGTCGGCACATCGGGCAGCTTGCGGCTGCGCTGCCGCGTCCAGACATTCAGCGCGCGAAGCCGCCCTTCAGTAATCATGGGCAGCGTGCCAGAGCCAGCGGAGCACGCTTCGATATGCCCACCCAGCAGGCTTGGTATGGCATCACCCTCACCACGGAAGGGAACATGGACAATATCCAGGTTTTCGCGCGTGGCGAGGTCAATATTCGCGAGATGCGGCGTGCCATTCGCGCCCGTATTGCCGATGCGTATTTCGCCGGGACGACGGCGCGCATCTGCCACCAGATCAGCCCAGCGCTGATAAGGGCCATCGCCGCGCACGCACATGATGAACAGATAACCCGTCAGATGCATGATCGCGGTGAAATCGGTGCGCGGATTGAAGGGCATGCGCTGCATGAAGGGCAGGCGCATGGCCGGCAGCGGGAATTGCGCAATGGTATAGCCATCTGGCCGCGCGCGCGCGACGCCAGCGGCGGAAAGTGTCGCCCCCGCGCCAGGGCGATTTTCGGTTAGCACCTGCACGCCAAAGGCGCGCGATGCGGCTTCGGCAAAGCCGCGCATTTGCACATCCGTGGCGCCACCTGGCGGGAAGGGCACCAGCAGCGTGATGGGGCGCGATGGAAAGCTTTGCGCCGCTGCAAGCCCCGGCGCGATGGCAGGGGCCGCGAGGGCAGAGAGAAGGATTTGCCGGCGATTCATGATGTTTGCTCCCGTTTGTTTATTGTTTTGTCCGACGCTTTTTCAAAGCGTGCGGGCGATGATTTCCCGCATCACTTCAGAAGACCCGCCATAGATACGCCCAACCCGCGCATCAGCCCAGGCACGGCCAATATCATATTCGGCCATATAGCCATAGCCGCCATGCATTTGCAGGAAATCATCCAGCAGGCGGTTCTGCATTTCGGTGCCGAGAAGCTTGGCCGCGGCGGCTTCCTCGGCGGTAAGCTCGCCCTTCATGTGGCGCGCGATGCAATCATCCAAATAGATGCGGAACATGCCAATTTCGGCCTTGGCTTGCGCCAGCTTGAAGCGATGCACCTGGAAATCGAAAACCTTTTGCCCGAAGATCTGGCGCTGCTTGGTATAGGCGATGGTCTGGTGCAGCATGGCTTCCATACTGGTGCCGCAACGGATGGCGATGATCAGGCGTTCCTGCGGCAATTGATGCATCAATTGGCGAAAGCCCGCGTTTTCCGCGCCCAACAGATGGCTGATCGGCACCCGCACATCCTGGAAGAAAAGCTCGCTGGTGTCCTGCGCATGCAGGCCGATTTTCTCAAGATTGCGGCCCTTGGTGAAGCCGGGCCTA
>JADCFR010000254.1 GCA_020249415.1 Roseomonas sp.
CCAGCACCGCTTCCAGCAAGGAAGCCTCGCCCGCCGGCGCTTCCTGCGCCACATGGCCCATGCGCGCCCGGGCGGAGAGCCTGATCTCCCCCCCATCCGGCTGCAATTCACCGACAATGGCGCGCAGCAAGGTGGATTTGCCGGCGCCATTGCGGCCAATCAGGCCAATCTTGCGCCCATCATCCACCTGCAGCGCAGCACCTTCCAATAAGGCGCGCCCGCCAAGGCGAATGGTGAGATCACGGATGGCCAGAACAGTCATGCGGGCGGGTTGTGGAGGAGCGGGAGGGATGCGTCAAAGGGGAGGGCGGGGGCGCTGCCCCCGGAGCCCCCGCCGGGGTAACAGTGTTACCCCGGACCCCGCCTGGACTTTAGCGGGGGATTTGCCGGGGCGGGCTGCGCTAATTGCCATGCCAGCACGCACCGCAGCGCCGCCGCTGCGACTTCATCCCACACGCCTTCTTCTTGCAGAAAGGCGTCAAGGCTGGTCCCGGTGTGTTTGTTTGGCGCTGACATCAAAGGCGCTTTGCCAAGATTTACTGCGCTCGGCAACAGACCGGCTAGCGATTCTTGGATGTAAGATAAAACCGCATGAAAGCTCGGCCAGAATCGGGTATAGTTTACGCATGGATTCGAAACGCGCTCTCAACTCCCGGTTTTGCTGCTGAGCATGGCAGGTCAGTACCTCACCGCCGTGTTCAAGCTGCGTCCCTCGCGCCGCAAGGCCGCGATCATGGAAAAGCTGCGCGCAAAGGCCGAGGATGTTTTCTGGAATATCCTGGCACAGAAACGCCCCAGGGCGGATGCCGTCGCGGCCGAGGCCGACAAGAAAGCGCGGCGCGAACAATCCCGCGCGCTGGAACAGGAAATCGCCCGCGATGTGATCCGGGATGCCACCAAGGCCCGCCTGAACGAATCCATTGCCCATGGGCTTGGCCGCGATATATCCATGGCCATGGGTTCCTATATCGAACTCCGCGCCGGGGGGCACGAAGCTGAATATCCGGCGCGTATCACAACAACAGAAGTGAACCACGCCGCTGCGCTTGATGCGCTGGCCCTGGCCACCACGCGGGAAGAAGAAAACGCCGCGCGGGATGCGCTGGGGCGCGTGGCGCGCAAACCGGGGCCAAGGCCGCTCACCATCGCCCGCGCGCGGGATGGGCTGATCATTCGCAAAGGCCCGAATGGTGCCCTGGCGCTGGCGCTGAACATCATGCGCGCCACCGATGAAAAGGCGCGGCCCGCGCAGCTTGCGCCGGGGATGGAAGCGGCCACCGGGGAAGTCTTCAAAGGCGGTATTTCCAAAACCAAGATCATCCTGCCGCTGGAATGTTCCCTTTGGCATCAAAACAAATTCCTGTCTGGCAAAACCATCCTCCGTTCCGGGTTATTGCTGCGCCGGGGCGATGAATGGTTCTATTGCGCGCAATTCGAAATGCCCGAACGCAAGGCGGCACTTTCCGAAGCCCGCCTTGGTGTGGATAGGGGCATCGTCAATCCGATTGCGCTGAGTGTAGTGGCCGGAGATGGGCGCATCATACGGGTTTCCGAACCGCTGGGCCAGGAAGTGGGCGCCAGTATTGCGGCGGCGGATCGGCGGCGGCGCGCGGAACAAAAGCGGCGCGGCGCGACCAGCCACCGGCATGTAGAACGCGTGGACCAGGCGCTGCATCTTTTGGCGAACCGCATTGTGGCGGAAGCCAAGGCGTATCGCGCGCAAGTTGTGGTGGAAAAGCTGGATGGCTTGAAACGCACCATCACGGAAGCCCGGCCCAAAGGCGCGCGGCGTGGCGGTTGGCGGCGGCATTTGAAAAAGGCGCAGCTTGGCAAGTTGGAAGCGCTACTCGGCTATAAGCTGAAACTGGCGGGGCTGCCTGCGCCAAGGGATGTTGTGGCGGGCGGCACCAGCCAGACCTGCCCGGCCTGCGCGGTGCGGGATGCGAAAAACCGGCCAAGCCAGGAAAGTTTTTGTTGCATCGCCTGCGGTTTTTCGGCGCATGCCGATAGCGTGGGTGCGGTGAATATCGCCCGCCGCGGCGTGGCGATGATAGGAATTACGAAGGGCGATAAACTCGCGCCTCGTGAACAGGACATGGTTGCGCGGCTTCGGCTGCGTGACGATGGCGGTCTTGGGCCGTTGGCGGCGCATGCTGCTGGCGGGTTCGTTGCTGACCGCGCTTCTACGGCCAAGGGCGTATCATCCCCGCAAGGGGGGTTACCCGGCCTGGAGCAGAAAACCACCCATGGCGACCAAAACGCCCGCAAGGGCGTACTCGCAGCGCGGGGCGCCACATTTTTCAGAGGTCAAAACGGGAAAAAACCATTGCGTAGCAAGGGCGTTACACATGATCCCCCGGAGTGACGCTGAATTTGTGGGGTGGCCGCAACAGCTCCGCGCGCTTTGGGATGCTGGCCTGTCCCGGAGTGACGCTGAATTTGTGGGGTGGCCGCAACATCATCCTGTTCATCATCAACTGTTGCTTCCCGGAGTGACGCTGAATTTGTGGGGTGGCCGCAACCTCCTTCGCGGCGGCGCGCATGGCGCGATACCCGGAGTGACGCTGAATTTGTGGGGTGGCCGCAACTGTCCCGCTTGTCCCGCTGTCCCGCATCTACCCGCAGTAACCCTGAATTTGTGGGGTGGCCGCACGTAAAGCGTTTTATCCATTGAATCACTAAACCCCCGGCGGGGTCCGGGGAGACACTGTCTCCCCGGCGGGGGCTTCGGGGGCAGCGCCCCCGATCCACCCCTCAATACTCCTCCTTGACGCCCCACCCCCCAGCGCGTAAATGCGCGCGTCTCGCCGCAAGGCGCCGGCCCCCTTTGCCCAGGTGGCGGAATTGGCAGACGCGCAGGTTTCAGGTACCTGTGGCCGCAAGGCTGTGAAGGTTCGAGTCCTTTCCTGGGCACCAGTTTTTCTCTTTGTAAGGCGGCGCGACCAATGGGTTCCACCTTATTCTCCCATGCCGGCGTGACCATCCGGCTTTATCGGAATGACCTGCCGGATGGTCTGGATTTAGGCCGTGTGGTCGCGATTGATACGGAAACCATGGGGCTGAACCCGCATCGGGATAGGCTTTGCCTGGTGCAATTATCCTCGGGCGATGGGTCCGCGCATCTGGTGCAGATCAGCCCGCCATCGCTCGGCGGGCGCGGGGCGGATGCGCCCAATCTCAAGAAGCTTTTGGCTGACCCTGCCATCACCAAGCTGTTTCACTTCGCGCGGTTTGATGTTGCGGTGCTCTATCATGCGCTGGGCGTCATCACCGCGCCGGTGATTTGCACCAAAATCGCCGCCAAGCTGGTGCGGACTTTTACCGATAGGCATGGGCTCAAGGATTTGTGCCGGGAATTGCTGGGGGTGGAGATTTCCAAGCAGCAGCAAACCTCAGATTGGGGGGCGGCGGAACTTTCCCCGGATCAATTGGCTTATGCTGCTTCGGATGTGCTGCATCTCCATGCGCTTTGGGCCAAGCTGGAAGGCTTGTTGAAGCGCGAAGGCCGGCTGGATTTGGCGGAGGCCTGTTTCCGCTTTCTGCCGGCGCGCGGGCGGCTTGATCTGCTGGGTTATGAGGACCCGGATATCTTTCATCACTAAACGCCTCTGGCATTTTTTTTGCAGGGCCGGCCCCAGAATTTATTGACCCTTGAAGGCCGTCGCCTCATAGAAGGTGACGTGAATGACCTTGCCCATCACCCAGACCTGACCGAAGGCCGCCGCGTGCTGGCTTTGGAAGCGGATGCGCTCCGCGCGCTGGCCGATGTTTTGGATGATGGTTTTGTGCGCGCCGTTGGTTTGCTCGCGGGTGTCACGGGCCGTGTTGTGGTTTCCGGCATGGGGAAATCGGGCCATGTGGCGCGCAAGATTGCCGCGACCATGGCTTCCACCGGCACACCCGCCTTGTTTGTGCACCCGGCCGAGGCTTCGCATGGCGATTTGGGGATGATCCTGGCCGGGGATGCGGTGCTGGCCTTGTCCAACTCCGGGGAGACGCCGGAATTGGCCGATCTGATCGCGCATTCCCGCCGCTTCAGCCTGCCGCTGATTGGCATTGTGGGCCGCGCGGGCAGCACCTTGGCGCGGGCGGCGGATGTGGCGCTGGTATTGCCGGCTGCGGCTGAGGCCTGCCCGATGGGGCTCGCGCCCACAACCTCCACCACCATGCAATTGGCGCTGGGCGATGCCTTGGCGGTGGCCTTGCTGACGCGGCGGGGTTTTACCGCTTCGGATTTTCGCGTGTTCCATCCCGGGGGCAAGCTGGGGGCGCGGCTGTCGCGCGTGCGGGATCTGATGCATGGCGCGGCGGAATTGCCCTTGGCGCCGCCGGATATGCCGATGGAAGCCGCGATTTTGGCCATGACCGCGCGGCGCTTTGGCTGCCTTGGCGTCGTCGGCGCGGATGGCGTGCTCGCCGGTGTGATCACGGATGGCGATTTGCGCCGCGCATTGGAAGCCTCGGGCGGGGCTGGTTTGCTCGCGCGCCCGGCCGGTGAGGTGATGACCAAGAACCCAAGGGCCATCACAGGCGATGTGCTGGCGGCGGAAGCGCTGGGGCTGATGAACAAGCACGCCATCACGGCGCTTTTCGTTGTGGATGAAGCGCGCCGGCCGATCGGCATTTTGCATATCCATGATTTGTTGCGCGCGGGTGTGGCGTGAAGAACCGCGCGCCTGATGCCACGGTGATAGCAGCGCCACGCGCGCCACGGCGCATCACGCCGCCGTCGCGCGAACGCTGGTCCCCATCAGCGGCGCAAATGGCGCGCAGGCGGGCGCTCTTGACGCTGCTGAAATGGTTGGTGCCTGGGGCGGGCCTGGCGCTGCTGCTGATCATTGCGATCTGGCCGGAATTGGAAGGGGCGGAAGAACGCGCACGGGTTTCCTTCCGCCGCGTCGCGCAAACCACGCCCGAGGCTGTGCGCATTGTCGCCCCCCGCTATCAGGGCGTGGATGAGCAAAGGCGCCCCTTTACCGTCACGGCGTCGGTCGCCACCCAGGGGCAGAATCAGGACATTGTGGACCTGGCTGCACCTCGGGCTGACCTGCTGATGGCCGATGGATGGGTGCTGCTGGAATCGCGCGAAGGCCGGCTGGACAAGGCGCGCAATCACCTTGATCTGCGCGGTGAGGTGACACTCTGGCATGATGGCGGCAATCTGCTGGTGACCGAAGAAGCAGCGATAGAATTGAAGGAGGGTAACGCTTCCGGTGACAAGCCTGTCGCGGCGCAAGGCCCCTTTGGCACCTTGGTGAGTGAGGGATTCCGCCTTTATGACAAGGGTGCGGTGATCGTCTTTACCGGCCAATCACGCGCCCTGTTGGAAGGCCGGCAATGATCCGCCGCCTTGCCTTGGCATTTTGTGTTGTTGCTGGCCTTGCCTCGGCGCAAATGGCTGAGCTCAACCAGGGCGGCCCCATCGAGGTCACGGCGCGGGATGGCATTGAATGGCGCCAGAATGATCAGTTGGTGATCGCGCGCGGTGCGGCGCGGGCGGTGCGCGGCGGTGTCACGATTGATGCTGACCTGCTGCTGGCACGCTATCGCCCGCGTGGTGGCGCACCGGCTGAAGCGCGCCCTGCAAGTGAAGGCCCCGGTGGCGCCAGTGAGATTTGGCGCCTGGAAGCCGAAGGCAATGTCGTAATCACCACGGCAACCGACCGTGCCGAGGGTGATCGTGCGATTTACGATCTGGATCAGGCGGTGATGGTGCTGACCGGGCGCAATCTGCGCCTTAGCTCGCCCGATAATGTGCTGACCGCGCGGGACAGTGTGGAATATTGGCCGCAAAGGCGGATGGCAGTAGCGCGCGGCGATGCGGTGGTGGTGACCAAGGATGACAAGCGCGTGCGCGCTGATGTGCTGGTGGCCTATTTCAAGGAGGCGCCAACCGAAGCCGGCAACGCACCGCGCCCTCAGCCTGCGCGTGGTGCGGGTGAAGGCACGCCGGGGGAAGGCAGCAATCTGGACAAGGTGGAGGCCTATGGCCGGGTCGAAATCCGCACGCCAGAAGAAGTGGTGCGCGGGGATAGTGGTGTCTATACGCCGCCCAATGGGCTGGCGCGGCTGCTTGGCAATGTGCGGATTGTGCGCGGTGACAATACGCTGACCGGGCAGGAAGCCATTGTGAATATGAACACGGGCATTTCGCGGCTTATTGCAACGCCCGGTGAACGCGTGCGCGGCCTGATCGTGCCCGGTGAGGGCCAGAACCTTCCCGCCCCAGGGGCGCCGCCACGATGAATGATACGCCTCAGATGAAGGTGGTTCCAGGTTCCGGCGGGCTTTACGCTTCCGGCCTTGGCAAGCGCTACAAGAAGCGACCTGTGGTGCGCAATGTTTCCCTGTCATTGCAGCGCGGCGAAGCAGTTGGGCTGCTCGGCCCGAATGGTGCCGGCAAGACAACGACGTTTTACATGATTACTGGCCTCGTGCAGCCCGATGAGGGGCGCGTGATGATGGATGGGCATGATGTCACCATGCTGCCCATGTATCGCCGCGCGCGGCTTGGGCTTGGCTATCTGCCCCAGGAAGCGAGCATCTTTCGTGGCCTGACGGTGGAACAGAATATCCGCGCCGCTTTGGAAGTGGTGGAGCCGGAAGCTGATCGCCGCGCAGCGATGCTGGATGAATTGCTGGCGGAATTCGGTATTGCGCATTTGCGCCGCGCCCCCGCGCTGGCGCTTTCCGGTGGTGAACGGCGGCGCTGTGAAATCGCCCGCGCGCTCGCCACGCATCCTTCCTATATCCTGTTGGACGAACCTCTGGCCGGTATTGATCCCATCGCGGTTGGCGAAATCCGCGATCTGGTCAAGCATTTGAAGGATCGCGGCATTGGTGTGCTGATCACCGACCATAATGTGCGCGAAACGCTCGAAATCATTGACCGCGCCTATATCCTGCATGATGGCAAGGTGCTCATGGAAGGCAATCCGCAGGAAATCGTGGCGAATGAGGATGTGCGCCGCGTCTATCTTGGCGAAAAATTCAGCCTCTAGAATGACTATGGCGTTATATGTTCCCCACCTTCCCCCGCGTCGTTGAAATTGAGCAAGGCTGATGGCGCTCGGCCCGCGTCTTGATCTGAGGCAATCGCAGCAGCTGGTGATGACACCGCAGCTGCGCCAGGCGATCAAGCTGCTGCAATCCGCCAATCTGGAAGTCTCGGCCTTTGTTGAGGAAGAGCTTGAACGCAACCCGCTGCTGGAACGCGATGAACGCCCCATCGCCGGGCCGGATGCCGGGCGCAGTACTGATCCCTTGCCGGCTGCGCCTGAACCTGCCGATGCCGCCAGCGCGGCTGCTTCGGATGCACTGCCTTCGGAGAACGCTGCGCCGCTGGATGCCGAATGGGATAATGTTTACGACAATGGCCTGCCGCCGATTGGCCGCGGCGGGCGAAGCGATTTTGAGGATGATCTTTCCGGCATAGACGCCATGGAAGCGCCGGAACGGTCCTTGCGTGATCATCTGGCAGAACAGATCAGGCTGAACTTCACCGCGCCGCAGGAACGGCTGATTGCCGGCAATCTTTTGGCGCTGGTGGATCAGGCGGGGCGCTTGCATGCGCGCGCGCAGGTGATTGCCGAGGCGCTTGGCTGCGAAGAAGC
>JADCFR010000255.1 GCA_020249415.1 Roseomonas sp.
CATCCTGACCGGGCGCTGAGGCCAATCATGGCCGCACCGGTTTCCCTCGCAGGCTGGGGCAGTTTTCATATTGGCGGGCGGGAAGTGACCATTACGGATCAGCCGGCGCGTGAGGTGTTATTCACGCCGGGCGGCGTGCCGGCCAAGGTGGACCCGAACGGCACCTATCTGATTGGTGCGCTTTACGCGCAGTATATGATCCCTGCCGCGCCGCGCGGGCGCCACCCGTTGCTCATGTGGCATGGTGGTGGGCTTTCCGGCGTCTGTTGGGAAACCACGCCCGATGGCCGCGAAGGCTGGCAACATTATTTTCTGCGCCAAGGCTGGCCGGTTTATGTGAGTGATGCGGTGGAACGCGGCCGTTCTGGCTGGTCCCTGATCCCTGAGGTTACCGGCGGCACCGCACTGACCCTGCCAATCGACAATCCCTTTGAGCGGTTTCGCATCGGCGCCGGCCCCGGTTCCTATCAGCGTGGTGAGGTGCTGCCCGGCAATCAATTCCCCGCTGATGACGCAAGTTACCGCAATTTCATGCGCCAGATCGTGCCTCGCTTCACGACAACGGATGACCTCACCCTTGCTGCCTATGATGCGCTGCTGGAACGTGTCGGGCCTGCGGTGGTGATGGCGCATAGTCAGGGTGGCTTTTTCGCCTGGAATGCGGCGCAGCGCCGGCCTGATGCTTTGCGCGCCCTGGTGCTGGTGGAGCCTGCGTCAATCGGTGATCCGGCGCAGATCGCCAAATTGCGCGATATTCCCGTGCTGATGATCTATGGCGATTACATCAGGGAAGATGCGCGCTGGCCCGATATTCGCGCGCGTGGTGTGGCCTTTGCCGAGGCGCTCCGCGCCGCCGGAGGCACGGTGGATATTGTGGACCTGCCCGAGCGTGGCATTACCGGCAATAGTCACATGATCATGATGGACCGCAATAGTGATCAGGTGGCGGCGCTGGTGCAGAACTGGCTCGCCGCACGCGGCTTATGGGCCTGATAAACCGGCTTTTCCTCCCACGCTTTCGGGTCTAACATTCCCTTGATATCGCGCGATCCGCCGTTGCGGATCACGCGATACAATAAAAATTAGGCGGCTGATTCACCGCTTCGGTGATTCCACCTTCGCGGATCAGACGCCAGAAGGAAGCGTGACTGGAATGTCTGTGCTTGATGGCGCCGCGCGGCGGAACCTTTTTCTCTTGGCCTGTTGTCAGGCCATTGGTCAGGCCGGCAATACGCTGATGTTCGCCGCCACCGCGCTTTCCGTGGTGACCTTCTACCATAACCGAGACCTCGCTACGCTCCCGGTCACCTTGCAGCATCTGGGCATCATGATCGCAGTGTTTCCCGCTGCCGCGCTGATGCAGCGCATGGGCAGGCGCTTTGGTTTTCGTGTGGGTTCCATCTGCGGCATGGTGGGCGGCGCGATTGTGGCGCTTGGGCTTTACACCGCGACCTTTGCGCTGATGTGCCTGGGTGGCCTGATCCTGGGTTATGCGGTGGCCAGCCTGCAAATGTATCGCTTCGCGGCGGTGGAATTGGTGCCCGCTTCCCATCGCGCCAAGGCGATTTCCTGGGTGACGGCGGGCGGCGTCGTGGCTGGCATTATCGGCCCGAGCATTGTGCGGCTTTCGCATGATCAAATTCTGCCGCTCTATCTCGCGACCTATCTCGCGCTGATTGGCATTCATGCTGTCGTTTTCATCATCATGGGCTTCATCAAATTCCCGCCCATGCAGGAAGCAACCGTGAAGGCGGATGGGACTGCGGTCACCCCACCACGCTCCTTGTTGGAAATCGCCTCTCAGCCACGGTTCATCGCGGCGGTGATTTCCGGCATGGTGGCCTTTGGCATCATGTCATTCCTGATGAGTGCCTCGCCACTCGCGATTGTGGCCTGCGGCCTGCCGCATACCGAAGCACATTGGGTGATCTTCATGCATGTGATGGGGATGTTCGTGCCATCCTTCTTCACCGGCAATCTGATCACGCGCTATGGCACCACCAATGTCATGTTCTGGGGCATTGCGCTGCTGCTGCTGGGCGTATTCGCAGCCCTGGCTGGCAATCACGAATGGCATTTCCGCATTGCGCTGACGCTGAATGGCGTGGGCTGGAATTTCCTGTTCATCGGCGCCACCAACCTTGTCACCACCTGCTACCGCCCGAATGAACGCGGCAAGGCGCAGGCGCTGAATGACTTTCTGGTGTTTGGCACCACCGCAACCGCAAGCTTCCTGGCCGGCTTCCTGCATGAGCATTTCGGCTGGGTGCCGCTGAATTGGGCCTCCATCCCGCTGCTGTTGGTGGCGGTGCTGGCGGTGACCTGGCTGCGCTTTCAGCGCGAACCGGCACGGGTGGCGGCGTAACACCCGCCGCCGCAATGCTGCCATCGGCGCGGCGTTACATGATTGAGCGCGGGTGTTCCCAAACCCGCGCAACCTGATCTAGCCTCAGCTTGCTAGAACCCGAGGTCCCATGGCCGCGCCACGTCTGCTTCTGAAGACTGATCTTGCCGGGCTGCAACCCTTGCTGTTGCGCGGCCAACCGGTGCAAGCGCTGCATCAGCGCCTGACCGACCAACTCGCGGCCAAGGGCGCCCCCGCCGCGCTATTTGCCGAGCCGATTACCGGCGCAGGGGCGATTTCCTGGTATGGCGAAGCCGCAGGCGAACCACAGCCGCTGCCCACGCTTTCCAGCGCCCGCCGGGCCGAAGCCGAAGCCACGCTGACCCGTCAGCTTCAGGCTTTGGAACCGCTGCTGGATGATGCCGAAATTGGCCCGCTGCTCCGCCGCGCCTTGGTGCTGCCCAATGCCGATTCCATCCTGGTGCTGGATGGCCAGATCATCCTGACCGGCTGGGGTCTGGCAGCGCGGGAGATTGCCGAAGACCCCGCCGCGCTCGCTGGGCAACTCCGCCGCGTCATGGGGCCCTATTCGCAGCGCCTGGCCTCGGCACCCGATGGCTTTCTGACCAATGCCGCCATGGCCGCGCCCGCGCCGGCAGCCGCTGCCGCGCCGCCGCCGGCGGCACCCCGCGC
>JADCFR010000256.1 GCA_020249415.1 Roseomonas sp.
CCCCATTCCTGTACCAAGGGCCGCGCGACATTATCCGTACTGCCACCGGGAGGGTAAGGCACAATCAGGCTGATGGGCCGATTGGGCCAAGCGGTTTGCGCAAAGGCAAAGCCAGGAAGCAGCAGGCAGAGGAAAAACGCAATGACCCGCCACATGGCTCAATGCACCGCTTCAGCGCGGAAGCCATTGCCCCAAGGCTTGATCCGTCCGCGTGATGGCGAAGGGAAATGCCCGAAGCATAAAATGGTCGAGGTATCACAGGCACATTCCATCACGCGCCGCCGCGTGGCCGCTGCCTGCACAGGATCACTATCGGCGCGCATGGAAATTTCCGGATAACGCGCCTGCAAGGGCGAATGGATCAAATCCCCCGTCGCCAGCGCATCAGCACCCTTTTTGCCGAGCCGCACCGCCACATGATCCGGCGTATGACCGGGTGTTGATTCCAGTTTTACCAGATCATTCATCTGATAATCATTGCTCACGAAATCCACACGGCCCGCTTCCACCACGGGCAGCACGCTATCGGCGAAAACCGGCGAAGGCATCTTGGCGTGTTCCCTTTCCCAATGGGCATATTCTTCCTTGGCGAAAAGGTAGCGCGCCTTGGGGAAGCTCGGCACCCAGCGGCCATTTTCAAGCCGCGTATTCCAGCCGACATGATCCACGTGCAAATGCGTGCACATCACAAAATCAATATCGCCCACGCCAAGCCCAAGCGCGGCGAGGTTGCGCATATAGGCCTCGCTCTTCATCTGGTGCCAGAAGGGATGCGTCGGGCGGTTCTTGTCATTGCCGACACAGGTATCAATCAGGATGTTATGGTGCGGTGTGCGCACCACCCAGGATTGGATGCAGAGCATCAACTTGCCCGTCTCCGGGTCCAGCGCCTTGGGTTGCATCCAGTCGCGGTTTTCCGCCAGCAATTCCGGCGTGAGCGTCGGGAAAAAGGTCAGCGGGTCGAAGATAGGTCTTTCTTCCTCGACAACCCGTTGAATCGTGAGATCGCCAAGCTGAAAACCTTTATCCATGGACTTTCCCCTTTACGCATTTCGGGTAGCATAGCGCGAGTTTTGGGCATTGACAGTCCCGGCGGAGCGCTTTCCGCTACCCCCCGGGAGACACGCCTTGGAGGATGAACATGGCACAGGAACATCATGGCGCTGTCATTGTTGGCGCGGGCTTTGCCGGGCTTTACCTGCTGCATCGGCTGCGCGGGCTCGGCATCCCCGCCATTTGCCTGGAAGCCGCGGATGATGTGGGCGGCACCTGGTACTGGAACCGCTACCCCGGCGCCCGCTGCGATGTGGAGAGCATGCAATATTCCTTTTCCTTCTCTGAGGAATTGCAGCAGGAATGGCGCTGGTCTGAACGCTTTGCAGCACAGCCGGAAATCCTGGCTTATGCGCGCCATGTCGCGGAACGCTTCGATCTCAGGCGCGATATCCGCTTTGAAACCCGCGTGACCGATGCCGCCTGGGATGATGCCGCAGGTCTTTGGCGCATTGCGACAAATCGCGGCGATAGGCTTGCAACGCGCTATGTCTTCATGGCAACCGGATGCCTTTCTGCGGCGCGGCTACCGGCTATCGCTGGCATTGCCGATTTCAAGGGAAGGCAATTCCACACTGGCTATTGGCCGCATCACAAGGTGGATTTCACCGGGCGCAAGGTTGCGGTGATCGGCACCGGGTCTTCCGCCATTCAATCCATCCCCGTAATTGCTGCGGAAGCCGCGCAGCTCACGGTTTTTCAGCGCACGCCCAATTTCAGCATTCCATCGCGCAATCGCCCGATGGATGATGAATATGAGCAAAGCTGGAAGGGCGATTACGCCAATCTCCGGCAAAAGGCGCGCATGATGCGCACCGGCATTCTGTATGGCCTGAGCGACACGCCTGCGATGTCTGTCAGCGCCGAAGAACGGCGTGCAGAATATGAAAAGCGCTGGGCCGTAGGCGGCACGGCCTTTATGGGGTCCTTCCGTGATCTGCTGCTGGATCAGGCGGCCAATGACACGGCGGCGGATTTCGTGCGCGCGAAAATCCGCGAAACCGTGAAAGACCCGGCCACAGCCGAAAAACTCTGCCCGCGTAACCATCCAATCGGCACCAAGCGCATTTGCGTGGATACGCAGTATTACGAGACCTATAATCGCCCCAATGTCACGCTGATAGACATCAATGAAGCGCCGATTACGCGCATCACCGCAACCGGCATTGAAGCGGGCGGGGTGGCGCATGAATTCGATGATATCGTTTTTGCCACCGGCTTTGATGCCATGACGGGCGCCCTGCTTGGCGTGGATATCAAGGGCCGCGCGGGAGAAAGCCTCAATGCCAAATGGGAAGCCGGGCCGCGCACGCTGCTTGGAATCATGACGGCAGGCTTTCCCAATATGTTCATGATCACAGGTCCGGGCAGCCCATCCGTCCTCAGCAATATGATCGTTTCCATCGAACAGCATGTGGATTGGATCATGGATTGCCTGGCGCAAATGCAAGCCAAGGGCCAGGCCACGATTGAAGCGGATCGCAGCGCGGAAGATCACTGGGTCGAGGAAGTGAACAAGGTCGCGCATCGCACGCTCTACCCTCGCGCGGCATCCTGGTACATGGGCGCCAATGTGCCGGGCAAGCCAAGGCTTTTCATGCCCTATGTGGGCGGGGTTGGAAATTACCGTGTGCTCTGCGATGAAATCGCCGCGGATGGCTATCGCGGCTTTCATTTCGGTGGTGTGGAACGGCCCGCGGCGGCAGCGGAATAGGGGGAAGGCTCATGACATTGGATGCAGGCGCACAACATGTTCTCAACCTGATCAAGGAAGCCAAGCGCCCGGCTTTCAACACCCTCACCCCCGCCGAAGCGCGAGAGGTCTCCGCTGCATCCCGCCGCGTGATGCAGCCAGACCCGCCTGAGGTCGCGCTGGTCGAGGATCTGAAATGCCCAGGCCCTGCCGGCAAAATTAAGTTGCGCCGCTATCGCGGCCTTGGCACTGATCCCGAAGCTGCCTTGCCCTGCCTTGTCTATATGCATGGCGGCGGCTGGGTGATTGGCGATCTGGACAGCCATGATCAGGTCTGCCGGCGCCTTGCCAATCTTTCGCAAGCTTGTGTCATTGCGATTGACTATCGTCTGGCGCCCGAACATCGCTACCCGGCAGCGGTCGAAGACTCAGCCGCAGCCTATAGCTATATCTGCCGTCAGGCGAAGCGCCTTGGTATAGATCGCACCCGCATCGCGGTGGGGGGCGATAGTGCGGGCGGAAACCTGGCCGCCGTACTGGCGGTGATGGCCCTGCATGGCGAGGTACCCATGCCGGATTATCAGGTGTTGTTCTATCCGGTCACCGATATGGCCGGCAATCCGCCATCCTATGATCGCTTCACCGAAGGCTTGGTGCTGACGCGCGATGTCATGAAGTGGTTCATCGCGCATTACCTCGGGCCACATGAAAAGGGCATTGATTGGCGCGCCTCACCCTTACGCGCGCCCTCGCTTAAGGGCTTGCCGCCGGCTTTCCTGATGACCGCCGGCATTGATCCCCTTGTGGATGAAGGCATCGCCTATGCCAAGCGCCTGGATGAGGAAGGTGTCAATGTCACGCATCTGCATGTCGCGGATCAGATCCATGCCTGCCTGACCATGGGGCGCTTCATTCCGAAATCCGATCTGGTGCTGCAACATGCTGCCGCCAGCCTGCGCGCACATTGGGGAATCTAGCGGCTCAACGCTTCACCCCAAGCTTCATTTCGCGGTGCCAAATGTAAAGCCCTGCGCCGACCAGGATCAGGATGCCAAGGAAATCCCAGGCATCCGGCATCTCCGCCCAGATCAACGCGCCAAGCGCCGTGGTCCAGATGATCGCGGAATATTCGAAGGGCGCCAGCAAAGATGCCTCTCCCTTCCGATAGGCATCCGTCATCATGATTTGCGCAATCGCGGAAACCAGACCGATGCCGGCCAGCAGCGCCCATTGCGTCGCGCTCGGCCAAACCCAAACCGGAATCATCGCAATCCCGGCCAGGA
>JADCFR010000257.1 GCA_020249415.1 Roseomonas sp.
CAAGCTCTACAAGGCAACAGCATAAACAAAGGGGGACACGCACCAGAAACCTTGCTGGGGTCATCGTGAAAAAAGGCCGACGGCCATTATCAGACAGGCTCCTAGATCTTTTTTTTCGAGCATCTTCACGCGTTCAGATGATTCCATCTGAACGCGATCTGCTCTAATACGGCACCTTATCCGGCTTGGCCTGCCACAGCTGAAAGGCGCTCAGCGCTTCCTCGGCCAGAACGCGCCGCAGCGGCAGGCGACGTGCCTCCGTGGGTGCCGCGACCTCGGCGTAGATTGCCGCATCATCAAAGCCAATCGCCGCCGCATCCGCGCGGTCATTGCCATAGACCACCAGGCCAATACGTGACCACCAAATGGCGCCAAGGCACATCGGGCATGGCTCACACGATGAGACAATCACCGCGCCCGCCAGATCATGCGTGCCAAGCCTGGCGCAGGCGGCGCGAATCGCGACAATTTCGGCATGGGCGGTGGGGTCGGCGCTGGGGACCACCTGGTTCATGCCCTCCCCAATGATTTCGCCATCCTTCACCACCACGGCGCCAAAGGGGCCACCGCCCGTCTCCACCCCCTGGCAGGACAGGGCGATGGCGCGGCGCATGAAGCCTTCATACATCGGCTTTTGTCCTTGGCGCGGTTTGCGCTAACCTAAATCCCATGTCCGGCTTCATCCTTTCCGTTCTTGATCAATCCTCGGTCGCCTCGGGCCGCAGCCCGGCGGCGGCGGTGCAGGAAACCCTGGCCCTCGCCCGTCATGTGGAGGCTTTGGGCTTCAACCGCTACTGGTGCGCGGAACATCACAATAGCGCATCGCATGCCGGTAGCGCGCCGGAAATCCTGCTGGCCGCCATTGGTGCGACCACCAGGCGGATTCGCATCGGATCGGCCGGCATCATGCTGCCGCATTACAGCGCGCTGAAAGTGGCCGAGCAATTCCGCATGCTGGAAGCGATTGCACCCGGCCGGGTTGATTTGGGCGTGGGCCGCGCGCCAGGGTCTGATGGGCGCACCGCCTTCGCGCTCAACCCCGATGCGGCGCGGGCGGCGGAACGCTTCCCCAATCAGATCATGGAAATCCTGGGCTGGCATGGTGATGGCCTGCCGGAAGGCCACCCCTTCGCCAGCATCATTGCCCAGCCTGTCACCGCGACGCGCCCGCAAATGTGGGTGCTGGGCAGTTCGGATTACGGCGCGCAGGTCGCGGGCTATTTCGGCCTGCCCTATTGCTTCGCGCATTTCTTTTCCGATGGCGGCGGCAGCGAACAGGTGATCGACATCTACCGCCAAAGCTTCCAACCGAAGCCCGATCTGCCCGCGCGCCTTACGGCACCCTATCCCGCGCTTGGCGTATTCTGCCTGGTCGCGGATACGGAAGCCGAGGCGCGGCGCCTGTTCCGGTCGCGCGAATTATGGCGCCTCAAGCGCGACCGCGGCATGTTCCTGCCTTTGCCGAGTGTCGAGGAAGCCGAAGCCTATCCCTATTCCGATCTGGAATTGGCGCGGCTGGAGCAAATCCGCGCCCAGGCCATGGTCGGCACACCGGAACAGGTGCGCGCGAAGCTGGAAGCGCTTTCCGCCGCGCATGGCGGCATTTCGGAATTTGCCGTGATCACCCATTGCCATGACGCCGCGGCCCGCCGGCGTTCCTATACGCTATTGGCGGAGGTTTTCGGCATGAAGGGCGCCATGGCGCCGGCACTCGCCGCGGAATAACCGCGCCAGCGCCAGCCCTCCTGGGCCGTGATCCGCCTCCCCGATCGGGGCAGCGCTTCAGACCTTGCGCGCCTTCAACTCATCGCGGATTTCCGCAAGCAGTGTTTCCGTGGGCGTGGGTGGTGGCGGCGTTGCGGCCTTTTCCACGGCTTTGGAGGCTTGCAGCTTGCTCAGCACCTTCACCATCCAAAACACGGCGAAGCCGACGATGACGAATTTGATGATGGCATTGATGAATTTGCCAATCGCGAGCACGGCGGCGCCGCCATCGCGCGTGGCAGCGAGCGTTGCCTTGCGTTCACCGGAAATCACCACGAACAGGTTGGAAAAATCCATCCCACCCATCAGCAAGCCGATGATGGGGTTCAGCAAATCCTCGACCATGGAGGTCACAATGGCGGTGAAAGCCGCGCCAATCACGATGCCAACGGCAAGATCAATCACATTGCCGCGCATGATGAAGGCCTTGAATTCCTTCAGCCATTGCGGTTCCTTCACCGGTATCTGACCGGTGATCTTATTCGCCAGATCGCTCATCGCTCTTCCCCGAAAACGGAGCCCTTGGGTTCGGGCTCGTGCTTCGGGCGGATGCAAGCGGATTGACTGCCCTTTGTAAAGTGTAACAGGCATGATCAGGCCAAGGGCGAAACAGGTAGCGTCCTGCCTGGTCGGCGCTTATGCTTCCCTCATGGAACCCAAGACCTTCGCCCAGCAAATCACCTTCCTCTATGCGGAAGACACCGCCGCTTCCTGGGATTTTTATGAAAACAAGCTTGGCCTGGCACTGGTGCAGGATCAGGGCACCTGCCGCATCTATGCCACCGCGCCGGGTGAGCGCGGCTTTTTGGGCATATGCCGCGCGCGAGCACCTCGGGCTTCAGACAATCCGCGCGTGCAGGGCGGCGTTGTCTTCACCTTTGTTGATCCGGATGTGGAAGGCTGGCACGCGCGGCTGAAGGCGCGCGGCGTGAAGGTGCCGGAACAGGTCGAGTATTCCGAAGCCTATCGCGTGACGCATTTCTTCTTCCACGATCCCGCCGGCTATCTGCTGGAAGTGCAGCGTTTTGAGCGGCCGGATTGGCCAAACCCTGCGCCCTGATCAGCCTGACAGCATGGTCGCGGGCAGCCAGGTCACCACGCCGGGGAAAATCGTGACAATCGCCACCGCAACCACCATCATGAGAAAGAAGGGCAGGGTGTAACGCGCCACCTTGAATATGCCCATATTGGTCAGGCCCTGCAGCACAAACAGGTTGAAGCCAACCGGCGGCGTTATCTGTGCCATCTCCACGACCAAGACGATGAAGATACCGAACCATACCAGGTCGAAGCCGGCGCCCTGAATGATTGGCAGCACGACTGATACCGTCAGCACGATCATGCTGATGCCATCGATAAAGCAGCCCAGCACCAGATAAATGATCGTCAGACACGCAATGATCATATAGGGGCTGAAGCCCTGCGCGCCGACCCAGGCCGCCATGGCGGCGGGAATGCCGGAATAGGCCATGGCCTGCGTCAAAAACGCGGCCCCCGCCAAGATCAGATTGATCATGCAGGAAAGCCTGACCGCACCCATCAGGCTATCCATGAAGCTTTTCCAAGTCAGTGTCCGCCCCCAGGCGGAAAGCGCCAACGCCCCCACCACGCCAAAGACAGCGGCTTCCGTTGCTGTCGCCCAGCCGAAATAAATGCTGCCCATGACAAACATGATCAGCAGCACCACCGGGATAAGCTGGCCGCTTTCCTTCAATTTGCGCGACAGCGGAATGGAAGGATCACGCGGCGGTGTGAGGCTTGGGTTCATCATGGACCAGAACATGATATAGCCGCTGAACAGCACCATGAGCATGATGCCCGGAATGACACCGGCGATGAACAGCCGCACAATGGAAACTTCCGCCGCCACGCCATAGACGATCATGACAATGGAAGGGGGAATCAGCAGCCCAAGCGTGCCGGCCCCGGCCAGGCTGCCCACCGCCATCGGCACATGATAGCCACGTTGCGTAAGTGCCGGCAGCGACATCTTGCCTATGGTCGCCGCCGTCGCCGCGGAAGAACCCGAAACAGCCGCAAAAATCCCGCAGCCAATGACGTTCACATGCATGAGCCGCCCCGGCAGCCGCTGCACCCAGGGGGCGAGGCCGCGGAACATGTCTTCAGACAGCTTGGTGCGGAACAGGATTTCGCCCATCCAGATAAACAGCGGCAGCGCCGCCAAGGTCCAGGAGGCGAGCGATTGCCATATCGCTGTCCCCATCACCTTCTCTGCCGGAAAGGTTGGCATGGAAGGCATCAGCATGGGCAGCAGGATGACACCACAAAGCCCGACAAGCATCAGCCCAAGCCCGATCCAAACGCCAAGGCCAAGGAACAGGAACAGCAGGCCCAGCAGCAGAAGCCCGGCTTCGGTTTGCGCGAGTTCCATCAGAGTTCCTCCCCCGCGCGGTCAAGCGCATTCATCTCCGCGGCCTTGCGATAGGAAGGTGTGCCGCCGGTCAGATGCACCGCCAAATCATCCAAAAGACAGAGCGCAAAAAGCGCTGCGCCAAAAGCGCAAAGCCCCTGCGGCACCCAAAGTTTCCAGGCGACGGAACCCTGCGC
>JADCFR010000258.1 GCA_020249415.1 Roseomonas sp.
CCGTGCGGAAGATTTGGCGCGCACGCGCAGCGCCTATGAAGCCGCAGGCGTGCCCGCTGATTTGGCGCCGTTCTTTCCCGATGTGGCGGGAAGGCTCGCTACCGCGCATCTGGTGATTGGCCGCGCCGGCGCTTCTACGGTAGCCGAGATCGCTTGCGCCGGCCGACCTTCCATTCTTGTGCCGCTGCCATCGGCGATTGATGATCACCAAACCGCGAATGCACGCGCCTTGGCCGCCGCCGATGCAGCACAGGTTTTCGCGCAAGCCAATTTCACGCCGCAAGCGCTGGCCGATGCCTTGGCGTCTTTCCTGAATTTCCCGGCGCGCATGGCTTCCGCCGCTGCCGCCGCCGCAGCCCTGGCGCGACCCCATGCGGCGCGGGAGCTTGCGGATCGCGTCATGGCTTTGGCGCGGCGCAATCTGGCCGAGGTTGCCTGATGCGCGCGCTCCCCATCTCCATCGGCGCCATTCACTTTGTCGGCATTGGCGGCATTGGCATGTCCGGCATTGCCGAGGTGCTGCATACACTCGGCTACCAGGTGCAGGGCAGCGATATTTCGGAAAGCGCCAATGTGGCGCGGCTGCGCGCGGCGGGCATCCCGGTCATGATCGGGCATGACGCGGCCAATCTTGGCAATGCCGAGGTGCTGGTGGTGTCCACCGCCGTCAAGCGTGACAATCCGGAAGTGGCGGCAGCGCGGCAGCGTTTGATCCCGATTGTGCGCCGCGCGGAAATGCTGGCCGAGCTCATGCGCCTCAAATGGTCCATCGCCATTGGTGGTACGCATGGCAAGACCACTACCACAAGCCTGGTCGCTGCTGTGCTGGAAGCGGCGCGGCTTGATCCCACGGTGATCAATGGTGGCATCATCAATGCCTATGGCACCAATACGCGCATGGGCAGCGGCGAATGGATGGTAGTGGAAGCCGATGAAAGTGATGGGTCCTTCCTGAAACTCCCTGCCGTTGTTGCCGTGGTCACGAATATGGACCCGGAACACCTGGACCATTGGGGTACTGAAGAAGCGATGAAGGAAGGCTATGCCCAATTCGTCGGCAATATTCCTTTCTACGGCTTCGCGGTGCTCTGCATTGATCATCCCGAAGTGCAGGCGATGATCCCGCGCCTTTCGGATCGGCGTATCGTGACTTACGGCTTTTCGCCGCAAGCCGATGTGCGCGCGGATCGTGTGATCACAGATCGCATGGGTGCGACCTTTGAAGTGACGGTGACAGATCGGCTGAGTGGGCGCGTGCGCAATATGAAGCCCTTCCGCCTGCCCATGCTTGGGCAGCATAATGTGCAGAATGCGCTGGCGGCTGTTGCCATCGCGGCTGAGATGGGCGTGGATGAAACAACCATCCGCACCGCCCTTGCCGGCTTCAAAGGTGTCAAGCGGCGCTTCACCCGCACTGGTGAGGCGGGTGGTATTACGGTGATTGATGATTACGGCCATCACCCGGTGGAAATCGCTGCTGTCTTGAAAGCCGCGCGGCAGGCTGGCGCGCGTGATGTGATTGCCGTGGTGCAGCCGCATCGCTACACGCGGCTTGCATCCCTATTCGAAGAATTCTGTGCCTGCATGAATGATGCGGGCACGGTGATTGTGGCCGATGTCTATGCCGCTGGCGAAGCGCCGATGGAAGGCGTGGACAAGGATGCGCTGGTGGAAGGGCTTCGCGCGCGCGGGCATCGTTCCGTGGTGCCGCTGCCGGGCCCCGATAGCCTGGCCGAGATGATCCACGCCATCGCGCGGCCTGGTGATTATGTTGTCTGCCTTGGCGCGGGCAGCATCACCAATTGGGCGCATGCTCTGCCCACGCAATTGACGGATTTGCAGGCGCGCGCGCGTGGTCGGCTGGCGGGGGCGATGAAATGATGCCTCAGCCCATCAGCCAGGCCGTGCTGCCCCCCTTGCGCGGTCGCGTGGAACGCGATGCGCCGCTTGGGCCGGCGACATGGTTTCGCGTGGGCGGGCCGGCGGATGTGCTGGTGCGGCCTGCGGATCTGGATGATCTGTTGTTGCTGCTGCGCGATATGCCCGCCGATATGCCGCTGACGGTATTGGGTGCTGCCTCCAACCTGATCATTCGCGATGGCGGCATAGCAGGCGTGGTGCTGCGGCTTGCGCGCGGTTTTGGTGATGTGGTGATGGAGGCTGATGGCATCATCGCCGGCGCTGCTGCGCTTGATGTGACGGTTGCAGAAACCACTGCCGCCGCGGGGCTTGCGGGGCTTGAATTTCTGGTCGGTATTCCCGGCAGTATCGGCGGCGCGGTTGCGATGAATGCCGGCGCCTACGGCGTTGAGATCAAGGATGTTCTGGATTGGGCAGAAATCGCGACACCTGAAGGACTGCTGCGCTTCGATGCGGCTGCGCTGCATTTCGCCTATCGTCACGCGCGATTGCCCAAGCGCGGCGTGGTGGTGCGCGCCAGGCTGCGCGCCCAGCCGGGTGACAAGGCGGCGATCGCCGCGCGGCTACATGAAATTCGCGCGGCGCGGGAAGCAACCCAGCCCGTACGCGCGCGCACCGGTGGTTCCACTTTCAAGAATCCCCCAGGTGAGCGCAAGGCCTGGGAATTGATTGATGCCGCCGGTTGCCGGGGGCTCACGCGCGGTGCGGCGCAGGTTAGCGAAAAACACTGCAATTTCCTGCTCAATCTTGGTGGTGCTTCCGCCACCGATATTGAAGCGCTGGGTGAGGAAGTGCGCGCGCGCGTCTTGGCGCATTCCGGCATTGCACTGGAATGGGAAATTCGCCGCATTGGAAGGGCGCAGCCATGAAGAAGCGCGTGGCTGTTCTTTATGGTGGGCGCTCTGCGGAGCGTGAGGTCTCGCTTTCTTCAGGTCGGCAGGTAATTGCCGCTTTGCAGGAAGCCGGTTTCGCCGTGACACCGATTGATGTCGGTGATGATCTGGCCGCCGTGATCCAGGCGCTGAGCGACCCGCGCCCCGATGTTGTTTTCAACGCGCTGCATGGGCGCTTTGGTGAGGATGGTTGCATCCAGGGCGTGTTGGATTGGCTCGGCTTGCCTTACACACATTCGGGTCTGCGCGCCTCGGCGCTTGCGATGGATAAGGCGGCAGCGAAGGCCGTGTTTCGCGCGGCAGGCTTGCCGGTTGCGGAAGATCGCGTGGTGACGCGCGCTGAATTGGAGGCAGCGGACCCGCTGCCGCGCCCCTTTGTCGTGAAGCCAGTGAATGAAGGTTCTTCTGTCGGCGTCACCATTCTGCAGCAGGGTGACAATCGCCGCGCCGCCATTGCACGCGGCTGGACGCATGGCGATGCCATCATGGTCGAACGCTTCATCCCTGGGCGTGAATTGACCGTTGGCGTGATGGGCGATCGCGCGCTTGCGGTGACGGATATCCTCGCCGATGCGGGACAATTCTACGATTACGAAAGCAAATATGCCGCCGGCGGTTCGCGCCATATCCTGCCTGCACGCGTGGCGCCTGAAGCTTATGCGCAGGCGATGGATATTGCCTTGCGCGCGCATCATGCGCTTGGCTGCCGCGGCGCATCGCGCACCGACCTTCGTTACGATGACACGCAAGGTGAGCCAGGCCGGCTGATCCTGTTGGAAGTGAATACACAACCCGGCCTGACGCCCACATCGCTGCTGCCCGAACAGGCGGCGCATTGTGGCATGTCCTTCCCCGCGCTTTGCGCCTGGATGGTGGAGCAAGCCCGCCATGGCGCGTGAACGCTTGGTTACCACCTCCACACGGAAGAAGAAGGAACAAGGCCGGCCATCCGCGCTGCGTATTGCGCTGCGTCGGTCGCGTCGTTTTGCGCGGCCCGCGCTTTATGGCGTGCTGATCCTGTGCGGCTTTGGCGCCATTGCTTATGGCATTGCGATGGTGGACCCCGCAGGTCAGGCGCGGCGCATGCTGGATCAGGTCGCCATGATCGGGCCGGACCGCAGCATGACGGTCCAGGCGGTGATTGTGGATGGGCGGCAGAACACGCCACTGCCCCTCATTCGTGAAGCGCTTGGCGTCTCTCGCGGCGATTCCATGCTCGAATTCTCGCCAGAGGCTGCAAGGCAAAGGCTGGAATCGATCCCCTGGGTCGCGCGCGCCCATGTGGAACGCCATTTGCCCGGCACGATTGTGCTGCGCCTGGAAGAGCGCCGTCCCTTCGCCATTTGGCAGAATCAGGGCCGCTTCGTGATTGTGGACCGTGAAGGCAAGACGGTGGCGACCGACGGGCTTGATCAATTCGGCCCGCTGCCGCTGATTGTTGGCCCCGGTGCTGATCGTGCTGCCGCGCAGCTGTATGATTTGCTGGCGGCAGAATCGGCAGTGGCGGAACGCGTGCAGGCCATGGTGCGCATTGGCGAAAGGCGCTGGAATCTCCGCTTGCATAGCGGCACCGATGTGCTGTTGCCTGAAGCCGCCGAAGCCGCTGCCATCAAGCGCCTTGCTGAATTGCAGCAGGAAGCGAAGCTTTTGGATCGGCCCTTGGCCGCGATTGATCTTCGTCTGCCGGATCGGCTGGTGGTGCGCACCAACCGTGAAACGCCCGAGACACAGCCAGCACGCCCAGTCGCGCGAAGGGAACGCGGATGAATCAGCTCACCCGCCTGCCTGGCGTTTTTGAACCTGCTACCGCCCCGCCGCGTCGTCGCCGTCAGGCGCGCAGTGGTGTTTTTGGCGTATTGGATATCGGGTCCACCAAAGTGGTCTGCCTGATTGCGCGTATTGAAAGCGATGGCAGCCCGCGTGTGCTGGGTTTTGGCTGGCAGCGCGGGCGTGGTGTGAAGGGCGGTTCCATTGTGGATCTGGAAGAAGCCGAACGCGCCATTCGTGCCGCCGTTGGCCAAGCCGAGGAAATGGCCGATACGCGGCTTTCCGGCGCCATCGTCAATCTTTCCTGTGGTCAACCGGATAGTCGGCAATTGCATTTGCAATGGGATATTGGTGGCCGCGCGGTAACCGAAGCCGATCTGCGCGCCATTTTGCATGATGGGCGCCGGCGCACCGCCGAAGAAGGCCGCGAAACCGTCCATGCGATTCCGCTTGGTTTCACGGTGGATGCCACGCCAGGCGCTGATGATCCGCGCGGCATGATTTGTGATGTGCTCGGCGCGCGGCTGCATATGGTCTCGGCCGCTGAGGCATCGCTCCGCAATCTTGGCGCCTGTCTGATGCGCTGTGATCTGGAAGTGGAGGAGCTTGTCTCCGCCCCGTTTGCCGCTGGGCTGGCGACCTTGGTCGAAGATGAAAAGCAGCTTGGCGCCACGGTGATTGACATGGGTGGCGGCACCACAAGCCTTGCCGTCTTCAGCGAAGGCCACCTGGTACATACCGCGCAAATCCCGGTGGGTGGCGGTCAGGTGACGAATGACCTGGCGACCATCCTGTCCACGCCAGTTGCGCATGCGGAACGGATGAAGACGCTGCATGGTGCGGTGCATGGCGGTGCCGATGATGAACGCGAATATCTGCCGGTTCCGCTACTGGGCGAAGATGAACACCATATCGCGCGCATTCCGCGCGCCATGGTGGTTGGCATCATCAAGCCACGGCTTGAAGAAACCTTCGAGCTCCTCAAGGACAAGCTCGATCAGAGCGGGCTTGGCAAGGAAGG
>JADCFR010000259.1 GCA_020249415.1 Roseomonas sp.
CCAAAGGTCTGCCGCGCCCCAAGCGCCAAGGAGACCGAGGCAGCGGCGGCAATGACGACTATCCAGGCTTGTGCGGGCATGCCCCCTTATGGCGAAGCCGCGCAGCCTTGGCCAGATGTGCGCCCGCTTGACGTGCCCGCGCACTCCCCTTAAACGCCCCTTCCGCTGCTCGGCCCCGGGAGCAAACCAGGGGCTGTTTGGCGTTTTGGGGAACGCGGGAGATCCTTATCGGGTCGCATGCACCGCGGGCCTCTCGGTTTTATGAGAGAGGATATGAACAGTGGCTAAGAAGATCGCAGGCTATATCAAGCTGCAGATCCCGGCCGGCAAGGCGAATCCTTCGCCGCCCGTCGGGCCCGCGCTTGGTCAGCGTGGCCTGAACATCATGCAATTCGTGAAGGAATTCAACGCGGCGACGCAGCAGATGGAACCGGGTACGCCGACGCCCGTGGTCATCACGGCCTATTCGGACCGCACTTTTTCCTTCATCACCAAGACGCCCCCCAATACCTATTTCCTGCTGAAGGCCGCGAAGCTCGACAAGGGCTCAACCGCGCCGGGCAAATCCGCGCCGATTGGCCGCGTGACCAAGTCTCAGCTGGTCGAAATCGCCAAGGTGAAGATGCAGCACATGAACGCCAATGACGTTGACGCTGCCGTGCGCATGCTTGCGGGTTCCGCCCGCGCCATGGGCCTGACCGTGGTGGAGGGCTAAGATCATGGCAAAGATCGGTAAGCGCCTGAAGGCGGCCTATACGGGTTTTGACCGTGAAAAGACCTATGCTTTGGATGAGGCGGTGAAGCTCGCCCGCGGCGCGGCCAAGGCAAAGTTCGACGAAACCATTGAAATTTCGATGAACCTTGGCATTGACCCCCGCCATGCGGACCAGATGGTGCGTGGCGTGGTGGGCCTGCCCCATGGCACCGGCAAGACCGTGCGTATCGGCGTCTTTGCCCGTGGCGCCAAGGCTGATGAAGCCAAGGCCGCCGGCGCTGACGTGGTGGGGGCGGATGACCTGGCTGCCTTGGTGCAGGAAGGCAAGATCGAATTCGATCGCTGCATCGCAACCCCCGACATGATGGGCCTGGTGGGCCGGCTTGGTAAGGTGCTCGGCCCCCGTGGCCTGATGCCGAACCCGAAGCTCGGCACCGTGACCATGGATGTGAAGGGTGCCGTGACGGCCGCCAAGGCTGGTCAGGTGGAATTCCGCGCGGAGAAGGCCGGGATTGTGCATGCCGGCATCGGCAAGGCCTCCTTCGCCGAGGCGCAGCTGGTTGAAAACGCCCGCGCTTTCGTGGAAGCGATCCAGCGCGCCCGCCCGACCGGCGCGAAGGGGACCTATGTGAAGAAGGTGGCGGTTTCCTCCACCATGGGCCCCGGCGTGAAGGTGGATGTCACCAGCCTTTCGGCTTCGGCCAATTGAGTTTTTGGCGCGGCCCTGGGCCGTGCATTGAATTCGCTTGGCCCCAGGGCCAAGCGGGCAGGGGATGGCCAATGGCCTTCCCCGAACCTGTCGGAGACCCCCTGTAGTCCTTCGGGACAGTGAAGGGCCTTTGGGCCCGCAGGGGATAGACGGTGTGCCCAAGCAGAGACCACCCCGGGGCCAAGCCCCTGGAATGGCTTGGTTTGGCGTTCCGGACTGACAGGCGAACCGGGGTTGGTGCCATGCCGGCGCCCGCCCCCGAGTGAACCCGGCTGGAGCCCTTCCAAAAGGCCCCAGTCACCGACGGAGACGTAGAGTGGAAAGATCGGAGAAGCGCGAATTCGTCGAATCTCTCGCTGCGATCTTCGCCGAGACCTCCTTCGTGCTGGTTGCCCGCAATAGCGGGATGACTGTCGCGGATGTGAGCGAACTTCGGCGTAAGATGCGCGCGGCTGGGGCTTCGTATAAGGTCGCGAAGAACCGCTTGGCCACCCGCGCCCTCGAAGGCACCCGTTTCCAAGGCGTTGCGCCGCTGCTGAAGGGTCCGACCGCGCTTGCGTGGTCAACCGACCCGGTGGCCGTGGCCAAAACCGCCGTGGAGTTCGCCAAGACAAACGATAAGTTTGTTGTCCTGGGCGGTGCTCTTGGAACCCAGACGCTGAACGCCGATGGCGTGAAGGCGCTGGCCGAGTTGCCGTCCCTGGAGACGCTGCGCGCGCAGCTTGTGGGTCTTATCCAGACCCCGGCGACGCGGATCGCGGGCGTGCTTCAGGCCCCCGGTGGGCAGGTGGCGCGGGTGTTGGCGGCATACGCCAAGAAGGACGCGGCCTGAGGCCCGGATGTTTTGTCCCCCAAGGCATGCCGCCCTGGGGGAGTTGCAAGAACCAAACCAAGCTACTAGATCAAGGAGTACAAAGACATGGCTGATCTCGCGAAGCTGGTGGACGAACTGTCCGCCCTGACCGTTCTGGAAGCTGCCGAGCTTTCCAAGATGCTGGAAGAAAAGTGGGGCGTTTCCGCCGCCGCGCCGGTGGCTGTTGCCGCTGCGCCGGCTGCTGCCGCTGCCGCGCCGGCTGCTGAAGCGCAGACCGAATTCACCGTCATCCTGGCCGCCGGTGGCGACAAGAAGATCAATGTCATCAAGGAAATTCGCACCATTACGGGTCTCGGCCTGAAGGAAGCGAAGGACCTGGTGGAAGGCGCGCCGAAGACTGTGAAGGAAGGCGTCTCGAAGGACGAAGCCGACAAGATCAAGAAGGTGCTGGAAGAAAACGGCGCCACGGTCGAAGTGAAGTAAGACTTCAGGCCGGCCCTGGGCATCCGCTGCCGGGGCCGGACGAAAAAACTTGGGCGCGGGTGGAACTTCCCTGAAAAGAGGGTCGGTTCCGCCCGTGCCCGCGTTTCTCCGGTCCCGGACCGGGGTGGCGTTCAGCGGGTAACCCGGGCCGGCAGGGTAGGCCGGCAGGACAGATAGAGAAGAGCAGGACAGGCATGAACGCGATCACCCAGTCTTTCACCGGGCGTAAGCGGATCCGCAAGAGCTTCGGGCGTTTGCCGGAAGTGGCGCCGATGCCGAACCTTATTGATGTGCAGCGCGCATCCTATGAAAGCTTCCTGCAAATGGAAGTGCTTCCGGATGCGCGTACCGTCACCGGGTTGCAGGAAGTGTTTCGTTCCGTCTTTCCGATTGATGATTTCGCCGGGCGCGGGCGCCTGGAATTCGTGCAATACGAACTCGAAGAGCCGAAATATGATGTCGAGGAATGCATCCAGCGCGGGCTGACCTATGCCGCGCCGCTCAAGGTGCGGCTGCGCCTGATCGTGTGGGATGTGGATGAGGAAACCGGCAGCCGTTCGGTGCGCGACATCAAGGAACAGGATGTCTACATGGGCGATATGCCGCTCATGACCGATAACGGCACCTTCATCATCAATGGCACGGAACGCGTTATCGTATCGCAGATGCATCGCAGCCCCGGTGTGTTCTTCGACCATGACCGCGGCAAGACGCATTCCAGCGGCAAGTATCTGTTCGCTGCGCGCGTGATCCCCTATCGCGGTTCCTGGCTTGACTTCGAATTTGACGCCAAGGACATTTGCTATGTCCGCATTGACCGCAAGCGCAAGCTGCCGGTCACCACGCTGCTTTACGCGCTGGATAGTGCCGCCACTGAAATGCTGCGCGCTGATCGGAATGAACAGCTTGAACCGCAGGAAGTGCGCGGCATGGATGCCGAGGAAATCCTGAATTCCTTCTATGGTCAGGTGGTGTTTGCGCGCGGCCCCAAGGGCTGGTCGCGCACTTTTGATCCCGATGGTTTCCGTGGCGTGAAGCTGGCGGAGGCACTGGTGGATGCGCGCACCGGTGAAGTGGTGGCCGAGAAAGAAACCAAGCTGACACCGCGCATGGCGCGCAAGATCGCCGAAGCGGGCACGACGGAAGTGCTGGTGGGCCGCGCTGAATTGCTCGGCCGCTTCGTGGCGGAAGACCTGGTGAATATGGAAACCGGGGAAATCTGGGCCGAAGCCGGTGAAGAACTGACCGAAGCGAAGCTGACGCAGATCGAAGACCTTGGCCTCAATCGCCTGCCGACGCTCGCGATTGATCAGGCCATTGGGCCCTGGATGCGCAATACGCTCGTGGTGGATAAGAATTCCAATCGCGATGAAGCGCTGATGGATATCTATCGCGTCATGCGTCCGGGTGAACCGCCGACGCCGGAGACAGCGGAAGCGCTATTCCGTGGCCTGTTCTTCGACATGGAACGCTATGACCTCTCAACGGTCGGGCGCGTGAAGATGAATATGCGCCTCGGCTTTTCGCTGGAAGAAGTGCCGGATTATGTGCGCATCCTGCGCAAGCAGGATATCGTGGCCACACTGCGCGTATTGCTCGACCTGAAGGATGGGCGCGGGCAGATTGACGATATTGACAATCTCGGCAATCGCCGCGTGCGCTCGGTTGGCGAATTGATGGAAAATCAATATCGC
>JADCFR010000026.1 GCA_020249415.1 Roseomonas sp.
AATATCGGTTTTGGTTTTTCGGTGCTGGTGCTGGTTTCGCCGGCCATCCTGTTCTTTCTATGGATGCTGTCGCTATCCTTCAAGAATGAGCTCGACAATACTGATTGGCCGCCGATCTTCATTCCGCAATCACCAACGCTTGATAATTACCGAGAAGTTTTCGCACGCAATGATTTTCTGCGCTTTGCCTGGAATTCCGTGGTGGTGTCCTTCGGCGCCACCGGGATTGCGCTGCTGATTGGCGTGCCGGCGGGCTATGGCATTGCCAAAATGCACGCCATGCGGGCTGCGGCGCTGATCCTGATTGCGCGCATCACGCCGGGGCTTTCCTATCTGATCCCGCTGTTTTTGCTGTTCCAATGGCTTGGCATGACCGGCACGCTGACACCCATTGTCATTACCCACTTAGTCATCACAGTGCCGATTGTGGTTTGGGTAATGATTTCCTTCTTTGAAGGCCTGCCGCCGGAGTTGGAGGAAGCGGCGCTGGTGGATGGTGCCACCATCTGGCAGGCGTTTCGCTATGTGGCGATGCCACTCGCGCGGCCTGGGATCACCGTTGCCACCATCCTGTCCTTCATCTTTTCCTGGAACAACTTCATCTTTGCGATGGTGCTGGCCGGCCGCGAAACCCGCACGCTGCCCGTTGCGGTGAATAATATGCTGACCTTTGAGCAAGTGGCCTGGGGGCCGCTTTCCGCTGCGGCCTTATTGGTGACAGCGCCGGTGCTGATCCTGACGCTGGTCGCGCAAAAGCAGATTGTGGCGGGGCTGACGGCGGGTGGCGTGAAGGGGGCGTGACCCGCGCCTACTCCGCCGCCGCCTGATTATGCGCCGCCGCATCAATCCCAAGCGCACCCGTAAAGCGGTTGAAAAAGCCGCACAGCGTAATGCGCAAGGTCAGCTCCACAATCTGCGCCTCGGAAAAATGCTCGCGCAGCGCGCGGAACAGGCGTTCGGGCACGCGGTGGCTGTTTTCCCAGGCGGCCACGGCATATTCCGCCACCAGCCTATCAATCGGCGTGAGGGATGGATGATCAATCCGCCCCGGCAAACCTTCTAAGGCTTCGGTCGGGATGCCTTCCACCGCCAGAAACGGCCCGTGATGATCAACGCAGTAATCACAGGCATTGAGCTTGGAAACCACCACAATCGCCAATTCCAGATAGCGCCGCGGCAGCGTCCCCGCTGCGCGCAATTCCATCAGCATCGGCATCAAATGGCGCAAGGCTGCCGGCACATGGGCGAAGACCGCCAATTGCTCCTCAAACGGGCCATAGCCCGTGACATAGCGATGCCAGATATCCCGGAGCTCCGGTGTTAGTTCCTCGGGCGAGATTTCACGCACACGGGCCATGGCGTTTTCCTTTCCTGAAGGCGTCAAGCTTGCGCTGCCTGTCCCGTCCCGTCCACCCCTGGACTTGCCTGGGGCACCGCGCGAAACTGCAAGCGACCAATCGAGGAGCCTAAAGCAATGCGCAATACGGAAGAAATCTGGCGGCTGGTGGATGCCAAGGCGCCTGAGGCGATTGAACTCAGCGACCGCGTCTGGGGCATGCCGGAACTCTGCTATGCCGAACACCGTTCCTGCGCCGAACATACCGCCATGCTGGAAGCCCATGGCTTTCGCGTGACGCAGAATGTGGCGGGCATCCCCACCGCGGTGATGGGTGAGGCGGGCGAAGAAGGCCCCATCATTGCGATCCTTGGCGAGTATGATGCGCTGCCGGGGCTGTCCCAGGAAGCCGGCGTGGCAGAACCGCGCCCCTTGCCGGGCGATGGCAGCGGGCATGGCTGCGGGCATAATCTGCTGGGTGCGGCTTCGCTTTTGGCGGCGAGTGCGGTGAAGGATTGGCTCGCGCAAAACGGCATCAAGGGGCGCGTACGCTATTATGGCTGCCCGGCGGAAGAAGGCGGGGCGGCCAAGGGTTTCATGGTGCGCGCCGGCTGCTTTGATGATGTGGATATGGCGATCTGCTGGCATCCGGCAGCGTTTTCGGCGGTGAATGAACCCGTCTCACTCGCCAATACGCGCATTGATTTCGCTTTCACGGGCCGGTCTTCCCACGCCGCCGCCGCGCCGCATTTGGGCCGCAGCGCGCTGGACGCGGTGGAACTCATGAATGTTGGCGTGAATTACATGCGCGAACATATGCCATCAGATGCGCGTATCCATTACGCCTATCTGGATGCCGGCGGCATTGCGCCCAATGTGGTGCAGGGCACGGCCAAGGTGCGCTATTTGATCCGCGCGCGGGATTTGGTGGAATTGAATGGTCTGGTTGCACGCGTGCGCAAGATTGCCGATGGCGCGGCGCTGATGACGGAAACCAGCGTCTCCACCAAGGTGGTGAGTGCGGTATCCAACCTGCTGGGCAATACGCCTTTGGAAAAGGCGATGTTTGACAATTTCCAGCGCCTGGGTCCGCCGCAATTCGATGAGGATGATCGCCGCTTCGCTCGCGAAATCCAGGCGACGCTGAAGCCCGAGGATATTGTCTCGGCCTTTCGCCGCCATGGGCTGACGCCGGAGATGGATTTGCCGCTCTGTGACAAGATCGTGCCGCTGGAAAACAAGGGCTTTGGCGGTGTGGGGTCCACCGATGTGGGCGATGTCTCCTGGGCGGTGCCAACCGTGCAGGCGCGCGGTGCTACCTGCGCGGTCGGCACGCCGGGGCATTCCTGGCAGCTCACGGCGCAGGGCAAATCCGGCATCGCCCATAAGGGCCTGGTGCATGTGGCGAAAATCATGGCCGGCACGGCGGTGGATGCCATCGCCAATCCGGAAATCCTCGCCGCGGCCAAGGCGGATCACCAGAAGCGCACAACGGCGACGCCTTACATTTGCCCGCTGCCGCCCGATGTGGAGCCACCGATCCAGATGTCGGCATAAAACGCTCCGGGGTAACCCCGCCTTGCTTTCGCCTTGAAGGGCGCCCATATGAGCCGGGTCAGCGTGCTTTTCCGCGCGCCGCGCGCCCTGGCGGCTGCGTGATCGGACCCCCGGCTTGGTTTAAGCGCGGCGCGGTTCCGGGCCAGCCAGAACGCTCTTCCCACTTAGGACGGTCCCAATCCCGCGGGGCTTTCTGCCCCAAGCCGCGCTTGGCCCGGAAGGCTGTGCGCGGCTGATCTAGGATTCATCGTGACCGACCATTTCGAGGCGCTGCGCCTCAACCCCCTTATCCTTCAGGCCTTGAAGGATGAGGGCTATAAATCCCCAACCCCCATCCAGGCCCAGGCCATTCCGGCCGTGCTGGAAGGGCGCGACCTTTTGGGCATTGCCCAAACCGGGACCGGCAAAACCGCGGCCTTCGCGCTGCCCTTGCTGCATAAGCTAGCCGCGCTGAAGGGCCGTCCACCGCGCGGTGGCTGCCGCGTGCTGGTGCTGAGCCCGACGCGCGAATTGGCGACGCAAATCGCCGAAAGCTTCCGCACCTATGGCAAGCATCTGGGCTTTTCCATCGCCACGATTTTCGGCGGTGTTGGCTTTGGCGGTCAGCGCCAGGCGCTGGGCCGCGGCATTGATGTGCTGGTGGCAACCCCTGGCCGTTTGCAGGATCATCTGGAACAGGGCTCTGCGCGGCTCGATCACGTCAGCACGCTGGTCTTGGATGAGGCTGATCAGATGCTGGACAAAGGCTTCCTGCCGGCCATTCGTCGCCTGATTCGTGCCGTGCCGGCGGAACGCCAGACGCTATTTTTCAGCGCCACCATGCCCACGGAAATCAACCGCCTGGCCGATGAAATGCTGAAATCGCCGGTACGCGTGGCGGTGGCGCCGGTGGCGACCACGGCCGAGAAAGTGGCGCAGCGCGTCATTCACGCCAATCGGCAGGATAAGCGCCGCGTCTTGGCGGAATTGCTGCGCGGTGAAGGTGTTGGCCGCGCGCTGATTTTCAGCCGCACCAAGCATGGGGCGGATCGGATTGTTAATCAGCTGGACCAGGATGGCATCAAGGCCAATGCGATCCATGGCAACAAGTCCCAGAATGCGCGGGAAGCCGCCTTGGCAGCCTTTCGCGATGGGCGTGCGCCGGTGCTGGTTGCGACGGATATCGCCGCGCGCGGCATTGATGTGGATGGCGTGACCCATGTCATCCAATTCGATTTGCCGGAAGTGCCGGAAACCTATGTGCACCGCATTGGCCGCACGGCACGCGCTGGCGCGGCGGGGATCGCGATTGCGCTTTGCTCTGGTGAGGATCGCGACAAGCTGCGCGCGATTGAAAAACTGATCCGCACGCAGATCCCGGCGGAAGATCGTCGCACCGGCGAAGCCGAGGAAGCCGCGCCGGCCCGCCCGCCACGTCAGCCCCGCCCGCAGCGCGCTGCACCCAAGCCGCGGCAGCAACAGCAGCAGCGATCCCGCCGGGCTTCGGGTGGCGGTGGCGGGCAGGAATCGCGCCGCCGTGCGGTCTCTACCCCCGGTTCGGGGCAATTCGGGCGGCTGCCGCGCTGATCTGAAAAGCGCTTTTGCGCCAACGCAAAGCCCGGGCCGATGGTCCGGGCTTTTTGGTGCGGCATGACCCAAGCCGCCCAAGCGCCGGATTCCGGCCTGCTCGCCTATGCCAGCGCCAATCTGCCGCGCTACACCAGCTACCCAACCGCGCCGCATTTCACGCCCTTGGATGAGGCTGCCTTGCGCGGCTGGTTGGCGGAAACCAAACCTAATGATGCGCTGTCGCTTTACGTGCATGTGCCGTTTTGCGCTTCGCTTTGCTGGTATTGCGGCTGCCATACGGCAGTGACGCGTTCCGCTGCGCGCATTGCGCGTTATGGCGCGGGTCTGGCGGAAGAAGCCCGGCTATTGGGTGCGGTGCTGCCCGCGCATGGCGGTGTGGCCGCTTTGCATCTGGGTGGCGGCACGCCAACCGCGCTGGGGCCGGAAGGGCTGATCGCGCTGGGTGCAGCTCTTCGCCAGCATTTCCCATTTCAGCAGAACGCCGAGATTGCTGCCGAGCTTGATCCGCGCACGCTCGACACGCGTATGGTTGATGCACTGGCGGGCATGGGCCTGACGCGCGCAAGCCTTGGCGTGCAGGATATCTCGCCCAGGGTGCAGCGGTTGATCGGGCGCGTGCAGCCCGCTGAACAAGTCACGGTGGCGGTTGAAAGGCTGCGGGCTGCCGGCATTGGCGGCATCAATATGGACCTGATCTATGGCCTGCCGGGGCAGGGGGTAGAGGAGGTTGAAGCCTCAGCCCGTTTTGCCGCCGATGAAGGCGCGGATCGGGTGGCGGTTTTCGGCTATGCGCATGTGCCCTGGATGAAGTCGCACCAAAAGGCGATCAGGCTTGGGGATTTGCCGGATGCGACGCTCCGCATGGCGCAGGCGGAAGCGGCAGCCCGCGTGCTGACCGATGCGGGTTATGTCGCGATTGGGCTTGATCACTTCGCGCGGCCCGAAGATGCCATGGCGCGGGCGGCTGCTTCAGATCGGCTGCGGCGCAATTTCCAAGGCTATACAACGGATGACGCGCCGGTACTGCTCGGCCTGGGCGCCTCGGCGATTGGTCGTTGCCGCGCCGGTTTCTTTCAGAATAATGCTGATGAACGCGGCTGGCTTGCGGCGGTGGAAGCCGGGCGGCTGCCGATTGCGCGCGGGCGCGCCTTCAGTGGCGAAGATCTGACCCGCGCGGAGATCATTGAACGCATCATGTGCGATCAGGCCTTGGATCTTTCGAGAGTCCCGGCTGAAATTTTAGCGAGCGCGCGGCCAAAGCTAGATTCGCTCATTGCCGATGGGCTGGTGGTGGAAGGCGCTGGGCGCCTGGCGATGACCGCGAAGGGCGCGCGCTTCCTGCGGCATTTGGCCGCGTGTTTCGATGCCTATTTGGCGCCGGCGGCCACGCGCCATAGCGCCGCGGTTTAAGCTGGGGCTAAGTTCAATCGCCGCAGCAGCGCGCGTTCTTCATCCATGGTTCGGCGCATCGCCTCCCGATAGGCAGGCCCATCCAGTAGGATCAGCGGCTGATTGACGCGTTCCAGGAATTGCAGATGCGCGGGGTCTTGCGCGGCGGCAGCGAAAGCCTCCGCCAGCACGCGCACCACGCCGGCATCCATCCCGCGCGGGCCGATCAACCCGCCGGGACTATCCACCACAATATCCAAGCCCTGTTCCTTCAGGGTGGCAATTTGCGGAAACCGCTTGGCGCGGGTGGAGGTATAAATCGCGAGCAAGCGCAATTGCCCCGCTTCCACCATCGGTGCCCAGCCTGATGCCTCTGACGCGAAATCAATCTCCCCGCCCAGCAATGCGCGCAGCGTGTCCGAGGTGCCGCGATAGGGCACATGGGTCCAGCTTAAGCCGCGCTGAAAGCCGATGCGTTCCACCACCAGATGTTGCGTGGAACCAATACCCAGCGTGCCGAAATTCAGCTTGCCCGGATTGGCGCGTGCGTGATCGAGCAATTGTTCAAGGCTCTGCCAGGGGGAATCCGCGCGTACCACCAGGCCCATGACGAAGCCGGTGATTTGCAGAATGTAAGTCAGGTCATTGATCGGATCATAGGGCGGGCGGGGATTGAGCAGCATTTGCCGCACCACGCCGACATGCATTTGCGAAATCGTATGGCCATCGGGCCTGGCTTCCTGCAGCGCCATCGCCCCCAGAATGCCGGAAGCGCCACCGCGATTTTCCACCACCACCGGCTGGCCGAGGCTACGCGAGGCATGATCCGCCATGATGCGAAAGCCGATATCCGCCGGCCCGCCGGCCGCCCAGGGGATGATCAGGCGAATGGGCCGGTCCGGAAAACGCGGCTGCGCCAGCGCCGGTATGGCGAGCAATGCCGAAGCACCAAGCGCCGCACGACGGGTGATCTGCACCATTGTCTTGAGCCTCCGTTGACCCAAGCAGTTTGGGCGGGAAAACGCAGTGTCTGCAAGGCGGCAAGCAGCACCAGCATTAGGCGATGGCGCAAGATGATTGCATCCTTCTCAGGGATCGGGGATTGTTTCCTGGAACAGCAAGGAGGAAGAAAATGAACGCCTGGCCCGATGCCGCCCGCCCCGGCGAGCCCGCAGATACCGCCCGCGCCTGGCATTGGTTGGCGCGCTTGGATGATGGCGGTCAGGCACCAATGCCCATGGGTTGGAACGCTGCTGCGCGGCAGTGGTTTGCCTGGGATGGCACTGCCCTGGCGCCTGCCGAAGCGGCGCGGCGTTTTCGCTATCTTGGCCCAGCGCTGACGCCAATCGAAGTGGCGGCCGAGGCCGCCCAGGCCGAGCCGGCCGAAACAACACCCCCCATACCTGCTGATATGGTCCTGCGCCGCGATGCCATCCGCAATCATTTGCTCATTTTTGTGGGCAGCGTGGTGGCCACATTATTCGTCGCTGAAAAGATCGTGCAATGGCGTGGGTAGCGACCGGGTTCGAGACTTGATGGTGCGATTCCTGCTGACCTTTCCCGCTTCAAAACCGCGACGCTGAATGCAAGCTGCTCGGCAGCCTACCGAAGCAGATCCTGGTCAAATGGAAGCATCTGAATGGGTGAAGATGCTCGAAAAAACGATGTAGAACGGGTTGCGTGAAGCCATGTGAACGCAACAGCTTCTAATGCGCCAGACGCAAAATCTCCTCCAAATCCGTCGCCCCGCGGATGGGGCGGGGATTGGTCGCAATCGGCGCATCGCCGGTCCAGCGCGCGGCAAGGCCCGGGATTTCCGCCTCCGTAATGCCTTGCTGATGCAAGCGTGTGGGCAGTCCAAGCCCCGCGACGAATTCCTCAATCGCAGGCCCTGCTTCCGCGCCGCCAAAAATCGCCGCAATATCCGCCTGCCGCGCTGCATTCACCGGCGCATTCCAGCGCATCACCGCATGCAGCATCAGGCAGGAAGTGATGCCATGCGGCAGGCCGCGCGCGGCCCCTAGAATATAGCCAAGCCCATGGCTGGCACCGACAGGCACGCCCGCCCAACCACCCTGCACGGAAAGCCAGGCGGCTTGCTGGCAAAGCGCGCGCGCCCGCAAATCCCCAGCCGCTTGCGCGACACGCGGCAGGCCTTCCGCCAGCATCAGCATCGCTTGGCGCGATACCGCATCCGAAAATGGCGCGGGTTCCAGCGCGCACCAACGCTCCGCCGCATGATCCAAGGCGCGAATGCCGGATGACAGGAAAAGTTCCGCCGGCGTTGCCAAAGGGGCGGCGGGGTCAAGCAAAACGGCGCGCGGCACCATCCAGGGATCCAGCGCGCGATACT
>JADCFR010000260.1 GCA_020249415.1 Roseomonas sp.
AGCCCCCTTTGCGCGCGCGCTTTTGGCTGCGGCGCCGGATCGCGCGGTCTGGGGCACGGATTGGCCGCATCCAAGCCTGCAGCATTGGATGCCGGAAGATGGGCATTTGCTAGATCTTCTCGGCCAATGGGCGCCGAGTGAGGCGGAACGCCGCCGCGTGCTGGTGGAAAACCCCGCGCGGCTTTACGGGTTTTGAGGGGGTTTTACGCGCGCCGTGCCGCGGCGATCAGCGCCTTGAAGCGCCGCACCACGGCGGGCAGGCCTTCAAACACGCTCTGCGAAATCAGGAAATGGCCGATGGAGATTTCCGTCACCTCCGCCATCCGCGCAATATCGCCGACTGTGTCGTAAGTCAGCCCATGCCCGGCATGGCAGAGCAAGCCCGCGCGCCGTGCTGCCGCAACACCCGCCTGCAAGCGCGCCAATTGCCTTGGCCGATCCGCCACCGGCCCTTCAGCATAGGTGCCGGTGTGCAATTCAATCGCAGCCGCGCCTATCGCGGCGGCCGCTTCGATTTGCGCCGCATCGGCTTCAATGAAAATGGAAACGCGCACATTGGCCGCACGCAGCCGCGCCACGGCTTCGCGTAAAAACGGCCCGGCGCGCAGCACATCAAGCCCGCCTTCCGTGGTGAGCTCCGCGCGTTTTTCCGGCACAAGGCAGCAATAGGGCGGGCGAATACGCTCAGCAAAGGCGACCATTTCCTCGGTTGCTGCCATTTCGAAATTCAAGGGTGCGGCGATCTCGGCGCGAATACGTTCCACATCGCGGTCCTTGATGTGGCGGCGATCTTCGCGAAGATGCACCGTAATGCCATCAGCACCCGCTTCAATCGCCATGCGTGAAGCCTGCACCGGGCAGGGATGCTGGCCGCCGCGCGCATTGCGCAGCGTCGCCACATGATCAACATTCACCGATAGGTCGAGATGCTTCACGCCAAACCTCTTTTTTCAGCAAGCTGCCCAGCGAGCCTGATGGCCGCCATCAGCGAAGCGGGATCGGCCAGCCCCTTGCCGGCAATATCCAAGGCCGTGCCATGGTCGGGGCTGGTGCGGATGATGGATAGCCCGAGCGTCACATTGACGCCGCCTGCCATGTCAATCGTCTTGATCGGGATCAGTGCCTGATCGTGATAAAGGCAGATCGCTGCGTCATAGCCGGGCCGTGCGAGGGCCGTGAACATGGTATCGGGTGGCATTGGCCCGCGCGCATCAATCCCTTCGGCGCGGAGCGCCGTAATCGCGGGGGCGATAATGTCAATTTCTTCCCGCCCCATGGTGCCGGCTTCCCCGGCATGGGGGTTCAGGCCTGCAACGGCCAAGCGCGGCGCGGCAATGCCGAAATCGCGCTTCAGCGCGGCCGCCACAATGCGTGTTGTCTCCATGATCAATGCCGGCGTCAGCCGCGCAATCGCCTTGGCTAGTGCCTCATGCACCGTCACCGGCACCACGCGCAGTTCTGGGCAGGCCAGCATCATCACCGGCGGCACGCCGGTGCCCGCCAATGCGCCGAGGAATTCGGTATGACCAGGATGCTGAAAGCCGGCGGCGGTTAGGCTCGCCTTCTGGATCGGGTTGGTCACCACGCCCGAAGCGCGGCCTGATTTGGCAAGCGCTACCGCTTCCTCAATGGCGCCAATCACCGCGCCCGCATGGGCTGGATTGGGCTTGCCGGGGAGCACCGGTACGGCCAAGGGCCGATGCAGGATTGGCAGCGCCTGCGGGAAGACCACGCTCGCTTCCTCTGGCGCGCTGATGCGCGCTACGGGGGCGCCAAAATCGCGCCTTGCATCGTCAATCAGCGCAAAGCACGGGCCGCTGCCACGCAGGGCGCGCCAGGCGCCGGCGGTGATTTCCGCGCCGATCCCGGCGGGCTCACCCATGGTCAGGATCAGCGGCTTCATGGCTGCTACTTAAGCCGAAAGCCTGGGCAATGAAATCGCCGACGCGGCAATGCGGTGGCCTCAACCGCCCGTCAGCGCCATGAAACGTGCCGCCAGCCTGACTTCCTTCAGCCGGTCAGCGCGCCGCGCCTGGGCTTCATCATCGCTGCCCCAGAATTCCTCCTGATACAGCTCATCCAGGATGGCGAGGCGATGCGCTTCATCGGCATCAAGCCGCCCAAGGCTGAGCGCCAGGCCCAGCACCAGGCTGCCCAAGGCCGGCACGGCAACGCCAAGCGCGGCCAGCCCCGCCGCATCATGTCGCGCCACGGCGGCCTCAAGCGCTGCGAGGCTTGCAGGGGCCTGCGCCACAGGCATCAGGCCTTGCGTGATGCTGAGCGGCGCATCCAGCGCCAGTGCGGCCCATTCCAGCATAGGCTGCCAGGCTTCCGCCTGCCGGACGGCAAGGCGCTGATCCTCGGCCCGGTAGCAGAGCAGATCAGTCTCACCATATCTGGCGAGGCCCTCAACCATGGGCTTCGGGTCTGGCGCGATCCTTTCCTGGGCGGCGCCCAAAAGCCGGGTCAGCGGCACATCATCCTGATGCATTTCGCCGCCCTTGGCGCCGCCGGCCTTGTGCCATTCCTCGGCAATGGCCTCGGCCAAGGGGTGGCTTACGGTGGTGAGGATATTGCCGCCCGGCAGCCGAAGCGGCCGACCATCCAGCACCACCCCATAGCCGCCTTCAAGCCTTGGCACGGCCAGGGCCGCTTCCCAGAAACGCTTCATGGGGTCGTGTTTTAGCGGGTCCGAAGGTAAAGAAAAGGCGCGGCGTAGGATCAGCGTCTGGGCTCGCTCACCCGGCTTGACGCGAACCATGCTCCGGGGCTAGTTACGCGCCCTTCGCTGGCGGGACGCCGGCCTTTCCATCTTCAGGTTTGAACAGACAGCCCATGGCCAATAATGCTTCCGCGCGCAAGCGCATTCGTCAGACGGAAAAGCGCACCGCGCGCAACAAGGCGCGCAAGTCGCGCGTGCGCAGCTTTTTACGCAAGGTAGAAGAAGCGGTGAAGTCGGGCGACAAGGCCGCGGCGCAGGAAGCGTTCCGCGCGGCACAACCCGAAATGCAGCGCGCTGCAACCAAGGGTGTCGTGCATGCCAATACGGTCGCGCGGAAATTGTCGCGGCTTTCGGCGCGCGTGAAGTCTGTCGGCGCCTGACGGCACGCAACTTCTTTTTTTGATGTTGAGTCAGAGGCGCGTTGCCATGGCAGCGCGTCTTTTTTACGTGCGTTTCGTGTGACGCGATTGACAGCCTCGACGCTGACAAAGGCAATTTCTCAGTCAAGAAAAAAATGATACTGCATCGCGAAATTTTCGAAATGTGGCGTTCAGGGTTTTTTGCTCTTGATCTTTTGTCGCGCTCCGCCGCATGATGGCAGCGACGGGGAAGTAAGTTCACAAGCGCGAAGGGGACAGCGTTTTGCGGAGCACAGAAAAGCTGAGCGATAGCACATCCCCGCAAGGTCCCGCTGCCTGGGCCGAAGCATGGGCCCGGATCCGCGCCAAGCTGCGCGAAGAAGTGGGCGATGTGGAATTCCGAAGCTGGCTTCGGCAAATGACCCTTGCTGCTGTTGATGGCGATGAAGCGACCATTACACTCCCCACGCGTTTCCTGCGCGATTGGGTCAGCAGCCATTACGGTGATCGGCTTCGTTCCCTTTGGCAGCAGGAAAATGCCGCCATTCGTCGGGTTGATCTGCGGGTCGCGGCGGGCAGCCGTGCGGCCACCACTGAGGCTGCAGACAATACCTTGCGCCCCTTGGCGGAAAGCCTGGCCAGTGCCGCGCCACGCGCCGCTGATCCGCGCGGCGATTGGTCCGCGCCGCTTGATCCGCGCTTCACCTTTGATACGTTCATCGTCGGCAAGCCCAATGAATTCGCCCATGCCTGCGCGCGCCGCGTGGCGGAAAAGCCTGCCTTGCCAGGTTTCAATCCGCTGTTCCTTTATGGCGGTGTTGGGCTTGGCAAGACGCATCTGATGCACGCCATTGCCTGGGCCATTCGCGAACAGCATCCTGCGCGCCATGTGGCCTACATGAGCGCCGAGAAATTCATGTATCGCTTCATTGCGGCACTGCGCAGCCAATCCACCATGGAATTCAAGGAAACGTTGCGCTCGGTTGATGTGCTGATGGTGGATGATTTGCAATTCCTGATCGGCAAGGACAATACGCAGGAAGAATTCTTCCACACCTTCAATGCGCTGGTGGATGCCGGCAAGCAGATTGTGATTTCTGCCGACAAATCCCCATCCGATCTTTCCGGCATTGAAGACCGGCTGCGCACGCGCCTTGGCTGCGGCATGGTGGCTGACCTGCACGCCACCACCTATGAACTGCGCATCTCCATCCTGGAAGCCAAGGCAACGTCATCCGGCGTTGCGGTGCCGGCGCGCGTCATGGAATTCCTCGCGCACAAGATCACCTCCAATGTCCGGGAATTGGAAGGCGCGCTTAATCGCCTGATCGCCTGGGCCAATCTGTTTGGCCGGCCTATTACGCTCGAAGGCGCGCAGGAGGTTTTGCATGATATCCTCCGCGCCCATGATCGGCGGCTCACGATTGAGGAAATCCAGCGCAAGGTCGCCGAACATTACAATATCCGCCTGACTGACATGTCCTCGGCCCGGCGTGCGCGGAACGTCGCGCGGCCCCGGCAGGTTGCGATGTATCTGGCGAAGCAACTGACATCGCGCTCACTGCCCGAAATCGGGCGGCGCTTTGGCAATCGGGACCACACCACGGTCATGCATGCCGTCTCTCGCGTGACGGAGCTCATGCAGGCGGATGGGTCCTTCGCTGAGGATGTGGAGCTTCTCCGGCGCATGCTGGAAACCTGAGGGGCTGGACCCGGCCCGCGAAAGCGCGTTTTTCCATAGGCTGGAGCAGTTTCAGGCCAAGTGGGATCGCTCGGCAGCTCGGAAAATGCGACCAGACATATGCCTGATGGTGCGCGGGGGCAGTTTTTGATCCGGGAGGAGCAGCACGAAACGCACCACTAGCCCGCTTTTCTGGCCCCTTCCAGGCTGGTATGCATGAGGGAATCCGGGCGCTCCACAGCGCCGATTCGGCAGCTTTGTCGCCCGGGCAGGATTTCACTGGCGGTTCACCCCCGCGGCCCATCTGGGCGCGGCTGAGGTCGCCACAACAGGATCGGGGCGTCGGAACGATGAAATTCTCGGTTGACAGGGCGGTATTGCTCAAGGCGCTCACGCATGTGCAAAGCGTGGTGGAACGGCGCAACACCATCCCCATCCTTGCCAATGTCATGATCGAAGCAAGTGCCGGCGGCGCGCTGAAACTGACCGCGACGGATATGGAAATCGCGGTGGTGGAAGATATCGCAGGTGTCACAGTGGCGCGCGCGGGGCGCACCACGGCGCCGGCGGCAACGCTTTATGAGATCATTCGCAACCTGCCGGAAGGGGCGCGCGTTGAATTCGACCATGGCGGCGGCGATGGGCCGCTTGCGCTGCGTTCCGGTCGCTTCAATACCAGCCTTGCGGTGCTGGCCGTGGATGATTTCCCTTCCATGACCGAAGGGCGCATGCCGGTGCAATTCAGCATCAAGGCCGGCGTGTTGCGCGATTTGATTGATCGCACGAAATTCGCGATTTCAACGGAAGAAACGCGCTATTACCTGAACGGCATCTATATCCACGCGACCGAAAGCGAAGGTCAGCCGGTGCTGCGCGCGGTTGCGACCGATGGGCATCGTCTGGCGCGTGTGGAAGAACCGCTGCCGGAAGGGGCGAAGGCCATGCCGGGCGTGATCATCCCGCGCAAGACCGTGAATGAAATCCGCAAGCTTGCCGAAGAAACCCAGGATGAGATTGTGGTGCGGCTTTCGGACACCAAGGTGCAATTTGCGCTTGGTACCGTAACCCTCACCAGCAAGCTGATTGATGGCACCTTCCCCGAATATGAACGCGTGATCCCACGCGGCAATGACAAGAAACTTGTCGTACCACGCAAGGATTTCGCCGATGCGGTGAAGCGCGTAGCCGCGATCAGCAGCGAAAGATCTCGCCCGGTGAAGCTCAGCCTTGGCACCAATCATTTGCGGGTATCGGCGGCCAGCCCCGATCAGGGCGAAGCGCAGGAGGATCTGGAAGGTGATGATGTCGCCTATACCAGCGGCGCTTTGGAGATCGGCTTTCAGGCGCGGTATTTGTCTGACATCACCGATCTGGTCGAAGACAAGCTGGAATTCATGTTCGCCGATGGCGCGGCGCCGACCATTGTGCGCGATGCGTCTCGGCCGGAAGCGCTGTTTGTCCTGATGCCGATGCGGGTGTGACGGCGCCAGGGCTTTTCCTTGCGCGCCTCAGGCTCACGGATTTCCGGTCCTGGCGGGGCTTGGATGCGCGCTTTGACGCATCCCTGATTTGCATCGCGGGCGAAAACGGCGCGGGCAAGACCAACCTGTTGGAAGCGATATCTCTGCTGGCCCCAGGGCGCGGCCTGCGCGGCGCGCGCATGGCTGAACTTGGCCGGCAGGAAGCCGGGGCGGGCTTGCCCTGGGCGGCGGCGGGGCGGTTTGAAACCCGCGCCGGCCCCATGGAGATCGGCACTGGTACGGACCCGGAAGGGGCGACGGAAAAGCGCATCTATCGGCTCGATGGGCAGGCGCTCCGCAGCCAGGCGATGCTGGCCGAACGCATGGCCGCCGTTTGGATCACGCCGCAAATGGACCGGCTGTTTCAGGAAGGGGCCAGCGGGCGGCGGCGCTTTCTGGATCGGCTGGTCTGGGCCCTGGAGCCCGGCCATGCGCGCGAGGTTGCCGCCCATGACAATGCGATGGCGGAGCGCAATCGGCTGCTGGCGGAAGGCCGCGCCGACCCTGCCTGGCTGGCCGGGTTGGAAGATGCCATGGCGCGGCATGCGGTGGCGGTGACGGCGGCAAGGCGCGCGCTGATGCTGCGCCTGAATGCCGAGCTTGCGGCGGGCCGCGCCACAGGCGCCTTTCCGACGGCGCGATTGGACATCGCCTGCCCCATCACGGCGGGTTTGGCGGAGACCCCGGCGCTGGCAGTGGAAGATGCGCTGCGCCATGGCCTGGCCACCGATCGGCGGCGCGATGCTGCGGCGGGCGGGGCGGCGCGCGGGGCGCATAAGGCGGATTTGAGCTTGATCCATATGCCAAAGGGCATCAGCGCCGAATTCTGTTCAACCGGAGAGCAAAAGGCGCTGCTGGTGTCGGTCGTGCTGGCCCATGCGACGCTGATTGCCGAGGCGCGCGGCTTCGCGCCGCTTTTGTTGTTGGATGAGGTGGCCGCGCATCTTGATCCAACGCGGCGGGAGGCGCTTTTCAAGGCCCTCGCTGCCCTGCCCGCGCAGGTTTTCATGACCGGCACGGATGCTGAGGTTTTCACCCCTTTGGTGGGCATTGGGCAGGTCTTTGGCGCGGGTGATGGCAGGCTTTTCGCCCTGGGCTGATCGCCCCTGGAAAAGCCCCGTGCTGGGGTCGCGTTTTGTGCCGAAAAACGCTATAGGAATCCGGTGTTTTCGCATCCCCAAAACAGGAGCCCGTTACCGGCATGAGCGATGAGCCGCGCGCCGAAACTGAAGCCTATGACAGCGCTTCCATCACCGTCTTGCGCGGTCTGGAAGCGGTGCGCAAACGGCCGGGCATGTATATTGGCGACACCGATGATGGTTCGGGCCTGCACCACATGGCCTTTGAGATCGTGGATAATGCGGTGGACGAAGCACAGGCAGGTTTCGCCTCGGCCGTTTCCGTCACGCTGAATGGTGATGGCAGCGTTACCGTGCGCGATGATGGCCGCGGCATTCCGGTGGATATCCATGCGGAAGAAGGCATCAGCGCCGCCGAGGTTGTGCTGACGCGGCTCCATGCCGGGGGCAAGTTCAATCAGAATTCCTACAAGGTCTCCGGCGGCTTGCATGGCGTGGGTGCGGCTGTTGTCAATGCGCTTTCGGAATGGATGGAGGTGCGCATCTGGCGTGGCGGGCAGGAATATCGGCTGCGCTTTGAACATGGTGACACCGTGGTGCCCTGTACCGCGCTTGGCCCTTCGGACCATCCGAACGGCACCGAAGTGACCTTCAAGCCATCGGCACTTACTTTCACGCGTACGGAGTTTGATTTCGCCGTGCTTGAGAGGCGCTTGCGCGAATTGGCCTTTCTGAATTCCGGCTTGCGCGTTGTGCTGCGTGATGAACGCCATGCGGAAGCGCAGGAAACCAGGTTTCATTTCGATGGTGGCCTAACCGCCTTTGTCGAATGGTTGGACAAGGGCAAGACGCCATTATTTGCAACGCCCATTAGCCTCGCCGCGCGGGAACAGGATGGCATCAAGGTTGAGCTCTCACTCCGCTGGAATGACAGCTACCACGAAACCATGCTCTGCTTCACGAACAATATCCCGCAACGCGATGGCGGCGCGCATTTGGCGGGGTTTCGTCAGGCGTTGACGCGCGTGGTGGCGAAGGTCGCGGAAGGCATCGCCAAGAAGGAGAAGGTCGCGCTGACGGGTGAGGATATGCGCGAAGGGCTGACCGCGGTTTTGTCCGTGAAGGTGCCCGACCCGAAATTCAGCAGCCAGACCAAGGAGAAACTGGTTTCATCCGAAGTGCAGCCCGTGGTGCAAATGGCTTGCGCCGATGCGCTTACCCATTGGTTTGAAACCCATCCGAAGGAAACCAAGGATCTGGTGGGTAAGATCCTGGATGCGGCGACCGCGCGTGAAGCGGCACGCAAGGCGCGTGAATTGACGCGGCGCAAGGGCGTGCTGGATGTGTCATCGCTTCCCGGCAAGCTCGCCGATTGTCAGGAACGTGATCCGGCGAAAAGCGAATTATTCATCGTTGAGGGTGACAGCGCCGGCGGTTCCGCCAAGCAAGGGCGTGACCGCGCCTTTCAGGCGATCCTGCCACTGAAAGGCAAGATCCTGAATGTGGAACGCGCGCGCTTCGACAAAATGCTCTCCAGCGCAGAAATCGGTACGCTGATCACCGCACTTGGCACGGGGATCGGGCGTGGCGAGCCATCGGAAGGCGGCTTTGATATCGCGAAGCTTCGCTATCATCGCATTGTCATCATGACCGATGCCGATGTGGATGGCAGCCATATCCGCACGCTGTTGCTCACCTTCTTCTTCCGGCAGATGCCGGAATTGATCACGCGCGGGCATCTTTATATAGCGCAGCCGCCGCTCTATCGCGCCAAGCGCGGGCAGGAAGAACGCTACCTGAAGGATGATCGCGCGCTGGAAGATTACCTGCTGGAAAAGGCACAAAACGCGGCCAGCCTGCGCCTGTCAGATGGCCGCGACCTGACGGGCGATGCCTTCCAGGCGGAGCTTGATTTCCACCGGCAAGCGACTGCGCGCATTCGTCGGCTTTCGGGCGCGGTGCCTGCCGAGATCGTGGAACAGGCCGCGATCACGGGCGCTTTGACCATGGAAGGCGACCGCGCGCTTGCCGCGGCGCAGGCCCTGGCCGCGCGCTTGGATGCGCTGGCGCCGGCCTCAGAACGCGGTTGGGTCGCGACCGCCGGTGATAACGGCCTGACGCTGGCGCGCACCGTGCGCGGCGTGGGTGAGCGCCATGTGTTGGACCCCACGGCGCTCCGCAGTGCCGAGGCACGTTGGCTGGATGAACGGCGTGAAAGGCTGGCCGCGGATTTCCTGGGTAGTGCGGTGCTGTCCTTGGATGGTGCGGAAACGCAGGTGGTGGGGCCGCTCGCGCTGTTTGAAAAACTCATCGCGCAGGGCCGCAAGGGGCTTTCCTTCCAGCGCTTCAAGGGCCTGGGAGAGATGAACCCCGATCAGCTTTGGAAGACTACGCTTGATCCCGCGATCCGCACGCTGCTGCGCGTAAGGGTTGAGGATGTGGAGGATGCCGAGCAGGTCTTCTCCACCCTGATGGGCGATCTGGTGGAACCGCGGCGCGACTTTATTGTGGGCAATGCCTTGAAGGTTGCCAATCTGGACGTGTGATTGGCAAGCTGCGCGCGGTTCAAGCCATCCCACCGCGCGCCGAGACTGGCCATAGGCATTCCACGCGCCCCTTACGCACGCCGACATACCAATCATAGCGATCAACCGTGGGGTCGCAGTGGCCTGGCACCAGGCGCAGTTTTTCGCCAAGCGCGGGCGCGCTGCCATCCTCGATCACCAGCTTGCCATGTTCATCGGATGCGCCGGCGTAGCGCAGCCCCGGGCGTTGCCAGACCTGCGGCATGCCGGAATCAACCGAAACGCCCTTATGCCCGCAATCCAGCACGGCAATGCCTGGTCCTGCCGTGCTCATGACCTGTGACAGCACGAAAAGGGATTGGCGGAAAGGCGGCGCATCCTCATTCGCCGCGTAATCCGCATCCATGAAGCAATAGGACCCGGCCTGGATTTCGGTATAGACGCCACTCGCCGCCTCATGCCGGAAGGTGCCGGTGCCAGCACCGCCCACAATCGGGCAGGCAAGCCCGCGCTGGCGCAATTGTTCCACCGTGCGGCGCGAACGCGCGACAGCTTCGCCAATCGCGGCGGCGCGTTCTTCCGGTGCGCGCTTGTGCTGCGCTGAACCGTGATAGGCCTGCAAGCCGCCGAACCGCAGATGCCGGCTGGCAGCGATGCGTTCCGCGAGCGCCACCGCTGGCGGGCCATGTTCCACCCCGCCGCGCGCCATGCCGACATCAATTTCAACGAGCACCGGCAGGCGCACCCCGGCGGCCTCAGCCGCCGCTTCGATCAGCGCGATTTGCGCCGCGTCATCCACACAAATCGCGACTTCGGCGATGCGTGAAAGTGCCGCAAGGCGCGCCAATTTGCGCGGGCTGACGACCTGGTTGGTCACCAAGATATCGGGAATGCCGCCCCAAGCCAGGTCTTCCGCCTCGGCCACTTTTTGTACACATTGGCCGACCGCACCGCGCGCCATTTGCAGCTTGGCGATGACGGAAGATTTATGGGTTTTCGCATGGGCGCGCAGCTTGGCGCCCGTCGGCGCCAGCAGCGCTGCCATGGTATCCAGGTTGTGTTCGAAAGCATCCAGGTCAATCACCAGCGCGGGGGTATCAATATCCTCCTCACGCATACCGGGTTCGGCGGGCGGGTTTTGCAGCATGGCGGTCACTCCTTTGGTTTAGGGCATTTTAGCCACGCCCATGCGTTTCGCGCCAATCCGGGCTAAACCATCCGCATGAAGGATCAGCCCGACGTTCTGGTGGTGGGCGCCGGTGTGGCCGGCATTGCGGCGGCGCGGGCGGTCCGCGCGCGCGGCCTTTCCTGCCTGGTGCTGGAAGCGAAGCACCGCATTGGTGGCCGCGCCT
>JADCFR010000261.1 GCA_020249415.1 Roseomonas sp.
ATCGGTTTTTGGTACCGCCATTCCCAGGTTCGAATCCTGGCGCCCCAACCATTCGCCTTCAGCGCATCCCCCCCCTGCCCTATTCCGGCTGCGCGCCGGAAATCCTCACCATCTCCGCCCAGATCGGCTGTTCGCGCTTGAGCCGCGCGGCCAATTCTTCCGGCGTTGAGCCCGTCAGCCGGGCGCCCATGCCAATGGCACGTTGCTGCAATTCAGGATCGGCGAAGGCGCTGCGGATTTCGGCGGAAATCCTATCCACAATCTCGCGCGGCATGGCACGCGGGCCGCCCCACATATGCCAGGGGCTGACATTGAAATTATCCATCCCGGCTTCCGCCATGGTCGGCACATTGGGCAAGGTGGGCCAGCGTTCCGGCATGGTGATGGCAAGTGCGCGGATGCGTCCTTCCTGGATGACGCCCGTATAGCTCGCAAGGTTATCAACCGCGACCTGAATATCGCCTGAAAGCATCGCCGGGATGGTCTGCGCAGCGCCGCGAAAAGTCACATGAGTCGCCTCAATTCCCGCGCGGCCCATCAGGAAGGCGCCGGAAAGATGGATGGTGGTGCCAACGCCGGATGAACCGTAGCTGATGCCGCCCCGCCGCGTCTTGGCCCAGGTGATGAATTCCTGGAGCGTCTGCGCCGGCACATGCTGCGCCGGCACGGCAACGATATTGGGCAAATCCCACATGGCACTGATCCAGGCGAAATCGCGCTCAGGATCATAGGGCAGGTTTTTAAACAGCATGGGGTTGATCACGATATTATGCATGCTGATCGTGCCGATGGTGTAGCCATCCGGTGTCGCGCGCGCGATGGCTTCCGTGCCGATATTGCCCGAAGCGCCTGAGCGTGTCTCGACAATGAAATTCTGCCCGAAGCGGCGCGACAGAACTTCGCAGGCAAGCCGCGTCATGACATCAAGCGACCCGCCGGGCGGGAAGCCCACAATCACGCGTACCGGCCGATTGGGCCAGGGCGCCTGGCCAAGAGCCGGCAGTGGCAGCGCTGGCGCGGCAAGGGCGGCTGCAATCAATGGGCGACGACCCAGCATGGCGTTTGCACTCCTCTTGGTTTTTGTTTTCTCGTGTCAGCTTGTGGGCGCGGCGCCAGCCAAGTCAATGGCGGAAGCGCGGCGCCGCGGCACGCAATCAGGCTTCACCCAGCGCTATTCCATCCGCGCGCCCGAGATCCGCACCATATCAGCCCAAAGCCCACGCTCACGCTCAATGCGCGCCCGCGCTGCCTCTGGCCCGCCATGCAGCAGCCGCCCGCCCATCAGCAGCGCCCTTTCGGCGATCGCGGGCGTTGTGTTGATGGCGGCGATCTCCTCGGCAAGGCGGCGGACCATCCGTTCCGGCGTCCCGGCAGGGAAAGCCCACATGGTCCAGGACACTGCGGCAAAACCCGCGGCGCCGGCGGCTTCCTGAAGTGTGGGCACATCGGGCATGGTCGGCCAGCGTTCGGCTGAGGTTACGCCCAAGGCACGCATCCGCCCTTCCTGGATCACTGGGACATAGCTTGCGAGGTTATCTATGGCGAAATGAACATCGCCGGAGAGAATCGCCGGGATGGTCTGCGCCGCGCCGCGGAAGGGCACATGTTCCCCGGCGATACCCAGGCGATGCAGGAACAGCGCCGCGGAAAGATGCGGCGATGTGCCAACCCCGGGCGAGCCATAGCTGATCCCGCGCGGCTGCTGGCGCGCCCAGGCAATGAATTCGGTGATGTTGCGCGCCGGCACATGCGCTGCCGGCACCACGGCGACATTGGGAAGCTCCCAAACCTCGGACACCCAGGCGAAGTCCTTTTCCGCATCAAAGGGCAGTCGGGTAAACAGCACCGGTGCGGTCAGCGGAACGGTAAACCCGACCGTCCCGATAGTGGTGCCATCCGGCGCCGCCTTGGCTACCGCATCGGCGCCGATATTGCCGGCCGCGCCGGCGCGGTTTTCCACCACCACCGGCTGACCGGTGCGGCGGCTGAGTTCCTCGGCCATCAGCCGTGACAATACGTCGAGCGAACCGCCGGGTGGAAAGCCGACAATCACCCGCATCGGCCGATTGGGCCATGGGGCTTGCGCAATTGCGGGGCTTGCCAGGCCAAGCGCCAATGGCGTGGCAAGAAGGCTGCGACGTTGCATCGTATTTTCCTCCCGATTTTTGTTATGGTTGCAGCGTTTTTAAGATCGTCTCAGCGCGCGTAATCAGGTTCTTCCCGGTCCAATACGCGACGCCAGGCATTCAGATGGAGCCGCGCATCAAGCTTTTCACCCCATGGCCCCGTGTGATTGCGGCGCAGATTATCGGGCAGCTTGTGCAAGGGCAGGCCGGTTTGCATGGCGGTCAATTGATACATGCAGGTGCGTTCCGCCATGTAGCATTCATCAAAAGCGTCATGCACGGTCGGCCCCACCACGGTCACGCCATGGCCGCGCATCAGCATGATGGTCTTATCGCCCATCAGCCGCGCGATCCGGTCACCCTCTTCATTGCTATGCACCGGCTGATCGCCTTCATCATCATAGACCGTGCGATCATTCAGCAGCAGGTTGTTGTGGTGTGACAGCGCAAATTCCGCGCCCTGCACCATGGAAAGCGCGGTCAAATGCCGTGGATGGACATGGATCACGCAAGTCGCCGCCGGATTGGCCAGATGGATGCGTGTGTGGATGTGAAAGGCAACCTTGCGGAGTTCCCCGCTGCCGCGCAGCACGCGCCCTTCCAGATCACAGACAATCAGATCGGATGCTTTCAATTCCTGGAACAAATAGCCGCGCGGGTTGATCAGGAAGCGCGGCTCTGCCTCATCGGGCAACATCAGGCTGTTATGATTGCCGATATGCTCATTCCAGCCGAGTCTTGCGCCAATCCGAAACACCGCCGCCATATCGCAGCGGAGTTCCCATTCGCGCGCCTCTGCCCGGCTATCGCTCAGTTTTTCGATTATGGCCGCCATCTGCACCCTCTTGCACCAATCCCTGCGCCAAGCCTTGCACAGATCGGTCGGGCCTGACCATTGGGGCGGGTGTTGACGGCGGCAGGCGAGGCGCGGAGCATCATGGCGAAGGGGAAGGAAACCACCATGGCCGAAGCCAAGCCCGCCGAATTGCCGATTACCGGCTATCTGGACCGTTTTTCCGCACGCCCCGGCGAGAGCCTCGCCGTGAAGATCAGCGTGCCCAGCGGTGCGCGCTACCGGGCGCGGCTGCGCCGCGTGATTTCGGGCGACCCCAACCCGGCCGGGCCGGGGCTGCGGTTTGAAGACCTCTCTGCCCGCTTTGATGCTGAATTTCAGGGGCGCCATCAGCCGATCCGGCTTGGGTCTTATGCGCTGATCCCGAAGGCGCCGCAGCGCGCGGCAGGGCCTGTCACCTGGACAGCGCTGGTTTGGTTCCAGGCGCAGCCCAGCGCCAAAGCCACCGTGATCAGCGAAGAACAGGCGGGGCGCCGCGTCACACTGGCGGTGGGGCCGCATGGGCCAATGGCGCGGCTTGTTTGGCCGGGCGGGGAGCGGCAGCTTGGCCTGGGCGCACCCCTGGCGCTGCGCCGTTGGCATCGGCTGTGGCTGAGTGCCGATCCTGCCAGTGGGCGCATCCTGCTTGGTGCGCAACGCATTGAAGATGCCAGCCCCGCCAGCAGGCGGGAAGTCTCGGCGGCGGGCCTCGCGCTGCCCGATGGCGCAGGCGTGGTGATGATTGCCGCGGAGAACGCCGCCGCACCATGCGCGCATCTGACCGGCAAGATCGAAGATCCCGCGATCCGGGCTGGATTCTTTGCCGAATGGCCACGCCCGGATCAGCCGCTTGCCGCCGCTGAGGCTGGGCTTCTCGCCGGTTGGGATTTCGCACACGGCATTGCAACTCAGCGCGTTGAGGATATCGGCCCAGAAGCCTGCCATGGCGATCTGGTGAATGTGCCCACCCGCGCCGCAGTCGGCGCGCGTTGGTCAGGGGCGGAAATGTGCTGGCGCCACGCCCCCGCCGATTACGCTGCCATCCATTTCCACGCCGATGATTTGAGCGATTGCGGCTGGGCGGATGATTTCAGCTTCAAAGTGCCGGTGGATTTGCGTTCCGGCGCCTATGCCTTGCATCTCACTTGTGCGGCAGGAGAGGATGACATCCCCTTCTATGTGCTGCCGCCACGCGGCACGGCGACCGCGCCGATTGCCTTTTTGGCTTCTACCTTCACCTATCAGGCCTATGCCAATCATTCACGCGGCAATGCGGATGCGGCCTATCGCGCGCGCGTCGCGGCCTGGGGTGCTTATCCGCATAACCCGGATGATTTCCCGATCTATGGGCGGTCCACCTATAACCGCCATCCGGATAATAGCGGCATTGCCTTTTCATCGCGGCTGCGCCCGATCATGACCATGCGTCCGGGTTTCCTCACCTTCAATGACGCGAAGGGATCGGGGCTGCGCCATTACCCCGCCGATACGCATATCCTGGCCTGGTTGGAAGCGCGCGGCATGCCTTTCGATGTGATCACCGATCATGATTTGCATGCGGAAGGCGCCGCGCTACTTTCCAATTACAAGGTGGTGATGACGGGATCGCACCCGGAATATCACACGCCGCAAACGCTTGATGCGCTCTATGCTTATACCCGCAGCGGTGGGCGCATGATGTATCTGGGCGGCAACGGGTTTTATTGGCGCATCGCGCAGCCCGCCGATATGCCGGGTGTGTTTGAACTCCGCCGCGCCGAGGGCGGCATTCGCGCCTGGGCCGCCGAACCTGGCGAATATTATCACCAGACCGATGGCGCCTATGGCGGGCTTTGGCGGCGCAATCGCCGCCCGCCGCAGCAATTGGCGGGTGTGGGCTTTTCCGGCCAGGGCTTGTTTGAAGGCACCCATTACCGGCTGCTGCCGCCGGCGCGCGACCAACGCTACGCCTGGATGTTTGATGGCGTGGAAGGTGAGACCATCGGCGATTACGGGCTTTCGGGCGGCGGCGCGGCGGGCTTTGAATTGGACCGCGCCGACCCTGCCCTTGGCACACCGGATGGCACGGCGATTCTGGCGGTATCCGAAGACCCGCCGGCTTCCTTTGTCGCGGTGCCGGAGGAATTGCTCTCCCACGTGAATACCGTGAATGGCGAAAAGGCGCAGGCGCTCAAGCGCGGTGAGATCATTTATTTCGACACGCCCGGCGGCGGCGCGGTGTTCGCGGTTGGTTCCATTACCTATTGCGGCAGCCTTTGGCGCCAGGGTTTTGAGGGGCCGATCAGTCGCCTCACGGAAAATGTTGTTCGTCGCTTCGCCGGGCTTGCCGATAATGGTTGACGGCGCGGGGCGCGCGCATGAAGCTATGCAAGTACCAATAACGGGAGAGCATGGATGAAACGCCTGAGTTTGAGCACGGGTCTTGTGGCCGCTGCCATGGCCTTGTCGGCGGCGCCGCTGATGGCCGCCCCTTTCACCTGCCCCACACGCGGCGGAGATCTGGTGTTTGGCCAGGAAGCCAATGTGAATTCGCTGGATCAGATGACCTCCAGCACCATTTCCACGCGCAATATCGCGATGAATATCTACGAGACGCTGATCACGCGCGATGAGAATAATACCCCCATCCCGGAATTGGCGGAATCCATGCAGGAAGCCCCGGATGGCATGAGCTATACCTTCAAGCTCCGCCAGGGCATCACCTTCCATAATGGCAAGGCGCTGACTTCCGCCGATGTTGCGGCTTCCTTTGATCGCTATAACCGGATTGGTCTGCAACGCAGCACGCTTGATAATGTCGCCGGCTGGGAAACGCCCGATCCGCATACCTTCATCATTCGCATGAAGCAGGTGCAGCCGACTTTTGTTGAAGCACTGTCTTCCTTCTCGGTCCCCATTGTCATCATCCCATCCGAGCATAAGGATGATGAACGCCAGCAGCTTCGCCCCGTGGGCACCGGGCCTTTCCGCTTGCTGGAATTCGTGCCCGGCAGCCATGCCAGGCTTGGTCGCTTTGATGCCTATAAGCCCAATACCGCTTTTGAACAGCGCACCGGCTTTGGTGGCTATCGCGTTGCCTGCCTTGATACCGTGACCTTTCGCATCGTGACCGAGGCCAGCGCCCGCGTGGCGGGTTTGGAAACGGGCGCGCTGCATGTGGTGGAAGAT
>JADCFR010000262.1 GCA_020249415.1 Roseomonas sp.
CCGGCACATCCTCAGGCCTTTGGCGCAGCGGTGGAATGGTGACGGACAGCACATTCAGCCGATAGAACAAATCCTCTCGAAACCGACCCTCTTGCACCCGTGCCGCAAGGTCGGCATGCGTGGCGCAAATGATCCGCGCCGAAAATAGCCGCTCCGCCGTCGCACCAACGGGCAGGAAGCGGCGCTCCTGAACCAGGCGGAGCAGTTTTGCCTGTAGATCAGCGGATAATTCGGCAATCTCATCCAGCAGAAGGGTTCCGGTGCCGGCACGCTCTGCCACACCTGTCATGCGCGCAACGGCACCGGTGAAGGCGCCGCGTTCATGGCCAAACAGCGTGCTTTCCGCCAGATCGCGTGGAATTGCAGCGCAATTCACGGCGATGAAGGGCTGCGATGCGCGCGCCGATACGGCATGGAGGAAGCGCTCCGCAACTTCCTTGCCCACACCTGTCTCGCCCATCAGCACAACAGGCATGTCCACGCGCGCGGCCTTGTGCAGCGTCGCCTCAATCGCCGCCATGGCGCGTGAGACGCCAAGTTGCGGCATGGATTCCACGTCAGAAGTCACGGCTGGGGATGCAAGGGCGGCACCAAGTGCCGCCATCAGCCGGTCCACATCCACCGGCTTCGTGAGGTAATCACGCGCGCCCGCGCGCACCAGGCGTACCGCCTGCGCCACCTCCCCAAAGGCGGTCATGAAGAAGGCCGGCATGGCGCCAAAGCCGGCCATCAGACGGCGATAGATTTCCTCACCCGACATGTCCGGCAGCCGGATGTCGCTGATCACCGCATCGGGGCGCAGCGCACCAGCCTCACGCAGGGCCTCGGCGCCCGTTGCGGCAAGGCGCGGCCGATAGCCTTCAAGCCGCAGCCGCTGCACCAATGCAGGGCCAAGCACCGGGTCATCCTCGATAATCAGGATCACGCTTGCGCTGCTCATGATCGCTTTCCTGCGGGAATCATCAGCCGAATGGTCGTACCGCCCCCTGGCCTTTCGGTGACCGATGCGCGGGCGTCAAGCGTACCAAGCAGCCCCACTACAACGTCAAGCCCAAGCCCCTTGCCTGGGGCCACCATAGCCCCGCCACCTGCCAGGCGCTCAGCCTGGGCGGCATCAAGCCCCGGACCCGCATCCAGGATTTCGCAGATAAGGTCATCACCTTCACGATGCGCGCGAAGCTCCACCCTGCCGCCCGCCGGTGTCGCTTCGCAGGCGTTAAGCAATAGGTTCAGCAGAACCTGGCGCACACCGCCAGCGCCTGGGCCGATCTCCCCCTCCGGCAGATCAAGCGAAACACCCAGCAGAATGCCATGTCGTTCCGCCGCGGGCCGTGCCAGATAGACAAGATCATCAAGATCAGCGCGCAGCAGCGGCCGATCTTCCTCCGCGCGATACAGCGTGAGCGTGCTGGTCACGATGCGATCCAGCGCAGCGATGCCGCGATCCAGAAAGGCCAGCGATTCCTCCCTGACCGATGGCTCAGCACCAAAACGCCGAAGAGTCGAAACGGCTGTGACAAGGCCGCCAAGCGGGTTGCGGACCTCATGGGCAATGGTCGCGGCAAGCTTGCCCAGCGCCGCTGCCTGTTCGCGCTCCGCCAATTGGGCAGTGAGCCTTATCCGTTCCCGCAGACCGTCTGCCATGTTGTTATAGGCGCGCAGCACGGTCGCGCTGCGGTGATCCGCCTGCGCAATGACTTCCTCCGGCAATGGGACCGGCGCCTTCTTGGCCCCGTCGGACAAGGCTTCCACCAGCCTGCGCAAGGGGCGGCCAAGCCGATGAAGTGCTGCCCAGGTCAGCAGCGCCGCAAGACCCGCCAGGAACAGATCAAGCAGCACAATACTCCAGGCGAGCCGTGCCCGTGCTGCCAGGATTGGTGAGACATCAAGTGCCGCCACAATGCGCCCGGCCGGGCCCTGGCTTCCTTCGACATTGCGGCTTACCCAGGCGGTACCGCTGCCCGCATCCAAGCGCCATGAAGCAGCGCCAAGCGATGCAGCCATGCTCGCCGGCTTGCCGGGGTCGCCATGCCGCGCCAGCAGCGCGCCATCAGGGGTGAAGGCAAAAAGGGTTCGTTCGGCAATGCCGCGTTGTTCCGCAAAGGCGCGGGCCATAAGCTCGGTCACATAAGCGGCGTCGCGTGCCTCAAGCCCCGCACGCAAGCTTGCCGCAAGCCCGTCCAGATAGACTTCGCCAAGCTGTGCAAGGCGCCGGTCAGCCTCGCGGTTGGTGACTTGCAGGGCAAGTTGGGTGGTACCAACGGCAACCGCGAATACAATCACCCCCGCGGCCGCCGGCAGGCGAAGCGCCGAGGGCAATAGGCGGCGACGGTCCTGGGCGACGGGTGAAGCTTGGTTTGTAGCCGTCATCGTCAACGAAAAATCCAAAAGGCGATATGTGCCACCACCCCCTCCGTCAGGGCATTCTGAAGCCGGGTGGAATCACCTTACGGCTCGGACAATGCCACCAAACAGAGGCTTCGTGCATATCCCGTGCACGCAGGTGAACGGGATACGCCTTACGGCAAAAGGATGACCGGCACAGTATCTGACACGGCTTCATATGGGCAGTTGCGAACCATATCGAAGAGGCCGCCTTGCAGCGTGGAAAGGCACGAAAGCACCGCCGCATCAAAGATGGCCAAACGCGAACGCAGCGCCGCCAAATCGAAATCAGGTTCAAGGGATGGCAGGATGCGCAGCTTGCGAGCCGCCGCGTGCAAAAGTTCTGCCTGCGCTTCGACCAGGGCCGCGACATCGGCCCGGTGATCCGCAAGCGGCAGAATGGTGATCTCTGCATTGGGCCAGAAGCCTGTCCGCAAAAGCCCAGTCGCCAGCATGCCGCAGGCCGGCTGCGAACCAACCACAATGAGGACCGAGCGAACCTCTGTCACCTTGCGGCGGACGCGCAGCACCGGCACAAGCCGCGCGCGTGCCAAGGATGCGGCAATTTCCTCATTCGGCCGGCACTCGACCCCATGCGGCCCCATGCCGGCGGGCAGCACAACAAGGTCATGGCCAGCAAGTGTCCGCACCAGATCGGCTGCTTGGCCTTCTTCGTGCCGTGCCGCCACATCAAGGCTGGGCGTGGCAGCAGCCATATCCTGAAAATCCTTGAGTGCGACAGCGCAATTCTCCCGGATACGCAGGCGGCTGCGCGCTGTGAGCCAATCGGCCCAATAGGCGCCGCCAATCGGCAGCGGCCCCTGCCACATGCGCGGTTCCAAACCCGCACCGGAAAGGCCCGTCAGGCTACCGCCGGCGCGCCAAGCCAGATCAAAGGCCTGAGCTGTTGCTGCCGGCTGATTGGGTCCACCAACCAGGCAGCAGATGAGCCGGCGCAGGGCCACCGGTGCGCTGAATGGTGCATCGCGCAAAGCCGGATCGGCCGGCCGCCGGAATTCCGGAATGGCACTCATGAAGGGCTCCTCTCCTGATCTGGTGTAGGGCTTCGACCGAGGCCGAAGCGTGCGGGCGGGATCAATGTCCAGGACGCGGCGATCAAGAACATTGGCGAGCGCATCGGCGACGGATGCCGCGCCCAGCGGGGCGCCCGCGACATAGGCGGCGCGGCCAAGCGCGTGGGATGCCAGCGGCGCGGTAAGGACAAGGAAAACGACCGCGGCAAGGACAGTGAGCATCGCAGCCGTGGTGCCGAAGGCGAGCCCCGCGCCAAGCAGCAGCAAACCTGCCCCGGCGACGCCCGCCTTGGCTGCGGCATGCATGCGGCTGAACGGGTCTGGCAGTCGCGCCACGCCAAGCGCGGCAAGCGCCACAACCGATGCGCCACCCACCAGCAATAGGGCCGCCAGAATTTCGCGCAGCGCGCTCATTCGGCGGGCTCGCTCATGCGGGGTGCGCTGGCGCGTTCCATCAGCCGCGCAAAGGCAATGGCCGCCAGGAAGCCGACAAGCGCGATGCCGAGCGCGATATCCAAAAAGGCCATATGGCCGGCAAACAAGGCGGTCAGCGCTGCAAGACACACCCCAAGAATGCCGAGCATATCAGTCGCTATGGCGCGATCAGCGGAAGATGGCCCAGCAAGAAGTCGAAAGGCCACCGGAATGATGCCAAGCATCACAATCGCTGCCGCGATCATCGCAGCCCAATGGATGAGACCCGGGATCATCGTTCCGGTCATGGCAGCACCTTCCTTGCACTGGCTTCCAGGGTCGCCTTCATGCCGAGCACCGCCGCGTCCTGATCTGGCGCATCGAGCACATGGACATAGAGCGTGCGGCCATTTGCCGAGACTTCCAGGCTTGTTGTGCCTGGCGTCAGCGTCACCATATCGGCAAAAAGTACGATGCCGCCGGGTGATTGCACATCAAGTGGCACGGCAAGAATGGCGGGGCGCAGCCTTTCGGTCGGCCCCAGCACAGCGCAGATCGTGGCCCAGGTGGATTTTGACAATTCCACGACGAAGGTGACGCCAACCTCGACCCAGGCGAATACGTGCTTCATGGCGAGACCCCCGCAAACCGGATGGGATCAGGGCCAAGCACCGCGGCGATATAGGCCTCTCGATCAAGCAATGCTTCGGCGGTGGCAAGAGAAAAGGCCGCGAATGGCTGGGTCCAGAGGCCAATCAGCAGCGTGACAAGGCAGAGTGCCACAATGGGCGCAAAGGTCGCGATGCGCTCCCTTCCTGTCCATTGCGTTGGCGGCGCTGCGGCCGGTGCGGACTTCCAGAATGCCTCATTCCAGATCTTGATCATGGAGTAGAGCGTCAGCACACCAACAGCAAGCGCGATGAAGGCCAGGAGCCAGGCTTCTGCTTCCAGGCTGGCGCGGATGACAACAAACTTGCCCCAGAAACCGGAAAGTGGCGGTATGCCAGCCAGCGATAGCGCTGGGATGAGAAATAGGATGCCAAGCAGCGGCACCGATACCCAAAGCCCACCAAGACGCGCCAGCGCAAAGGAACCGCCGATATGCCGTATCGCCCCCGCAATGAGGAACAGATTGGCCTTCACTACAATATGATGAATGATGTAGAGCACGCTGCCCGCGATGGCGAGCGGCGTCATGAGCGCGACACCAATCAGCATATAGCCAATCTGGCTGATGATGTGGAAGGAAAGGATGCGACGCACATCGTAATGCGCCGCAGCGCCAAGCACGCCAACCACCATGGTTGCGATGGCGATGCCCGCCAGGATCGGCCCGAATAGGGCGTGATCATGTGAAAACACCAGCGTGAAGACCCGGATGATGGCGTAGACGCCCACCTTGGTCAGCAATGCCGCGAAGATCGCCGCAACCGGCATGGATGCCGTGTGATAGGAAGCCGGCAGCCAATTGAATAGCGGAAAAACCGCAGCCTTCGCCCCGAAGGACACAAGCAGCAAGATGGCAGCCGCCGCCAGGGCGCCCTGGTTTTCCACCCCCGGCGCCACGCGCGCGAGATCGGCAAGATTGAGCGTGCCGGTCAGCCCATAGATCAGCCCAATGGCCAACAGGAAGATGGTTGTGCCGACAAGATTCAGCATGACGTAGCGCAGGCCGCCATCAATTTGTTCACGCGTGCGGTCAAGCACAAGCAGCCCGAAGGAGGCGATCAGCATCACCTCAAACCAGACATAAAGATTGAAAAGATCGCCTGTCGAAAAGGCACCGGCGACCCCCATCAGCAGCGCGTGAAACAGCGGCTGGAAGCCGGCGGCATCACGCTCCTTGGCGCCAGGACCCAGGGCATATAGCGCGACAGTCAGCCCCATAAGGCCGGTGATCGCCAGCATCGCGGCGGAGAACAAATCAACCACCATGGTAATGCCGAAGGGCGCGGGCCAATTGCCCATCTGGCCGACGATCATGCCCCCTGCAATGACCTCACGCAGAAGTAAAAGTGTTGCCAGGAAAAGGGCGATGGCGGCAGCCAGGCCAATGGCGCGCTGTGCGGCGGGCCTTGACCAAAGAACCGCCGTGACCGATGCCGCCGCTAGCGGAATCAGAATGGGCGCAACAAGCAGGATTTGGCGCATCACGCGGCCTCCCGGCGATGCGATGGCGCTGCCGCATCCGGCACCAACGCAGGCGAGGATGATGCTTTATCCGGCGTTTCAGCTGCATGCATCTCATCGGCGGTGACGGTGCCAAAGGCACCATGAGCGCTGCGGATCAGCACCAGCGTAAAAGCGGCCAGGCCAAAACCGATGACAATGGCGGTCAAGACCAGCGCCTGCGGCAGTGGATTTGCGGCATGTGCCGCCAAGGCATGCGCGCCCTGATCCACCAAGGGCGGCGTCATGGTGCCGATCCGGCCCGACGCGAAGATGCTGAGATTGGCCGCGGTGCCCAGCAGCACAAAGCCGAGCAGCGCCCGTGGCAGATCGCGCGCGAGCAAAAGATAGGCTGCCGCGGCAACCAGTATACCGATGGCAATGGCCAATAGGATTTCCATCGGCGCTACTCCTCTGCCACCAGCGCAAAGGCCATGGCGGTGACAGTGCCGATGACCACCAGATAGACGCCGACATCGAAAACAAAGGCCGTGTTCAACGGCAGCGTCACCGGCAATGCGGGGAACCACCACCGATGCGTCAGGTAGCCTGCTGCCGGATCAAGCCAGGCCAGCAGCCTGAACCGCCCCGAGTTTGCCGGAGGCTCCAACTTCCAAATAGGATGGAGCCGTTATGAGCAAGACGACGAAC
>JADCFR010000263.1 GCA_020249415.1 Roseomonas sp.
GCACCGCTTCACGAATGCCCTTGGCATCGGGTTCCGTACGCGGGCGATAGGAACGATGGCTTTGCGTGGTCGCTTCCCGATAGGGCGCCTTGTTGATCAGGATATCCTTCGGCAGATCAATCACCACCGGGCCGGGCCGGCCGGATTTCGCGACGTAAAACGCCTCATGCATCACGCGGGCGAGGTCTTCGGATTTCTTGACCAGGTAATTATGCTTGGTCGCGGGGCGGGTGATGCCGGTGGTATCGGCTTCCTGAAAGGCATCATTGCCGATCAGATGGGTTGGCACCTGCCCGGTCAGGCAGATCACCGGAATGGAATCCATCAGCGCATCCACAAGCCCCGTCACGGCATTGGTCGCACCGGGGCCGGAGGTCACCAGCACCACGCCAACCTTGCCGGTGGAGCGCGCATAGCCTTCCGCCGCATGCACTGCCGCCTGTTCATGGCGGACCAGGATGTGGCGAATGGCGTTCTGCTGGAAAATCGCGTCATAAATCGGCAGCACCGCGCCGCCGGGATAGCCGAAGATCACCTCAACGCCGTTATCCTTCAGCGCGCGCAATACGACCTCGGCACCCGACATGGTCAGGGCATCAGAGGCGGGCGGGGCTTGGGTCGCGGCGGACATGGGTGACTTCCTTCATGAAAAACGACCGGCCCCAATGGTGCGGGGCCGGCAAGGAGGGGCCTGTTAGACCCTCGAATCGGGGGCGTCAACGGATAAAATCAAGAAATGCGAAAAATTTGGCTGATTCACTTTCCGAAAATTGCGCTAAATCTTCAAATCGCGCATTTATGATATAGGTGCGCACGGGCGAGGCCAGTTCGTGGTGGCGGAACCAGGTGGCTTGCCGCTTGGTATATTGCCCGATCGCGAGGATGGCGCGGGCGGAGGCTTCCTCTGCGGTCAGCTTCCCGGCCAGCATGGCCGAGAGTTCCGGCACGCCATGGGCGCGCATCGCGGGCAGGCTGGGATCAAGCCCTTGTGCCAGCAGGGCGCGCACTTCCTCCACCGCGCCTGCCTTGATCATCGCTGCCCAACGCAGGGCTATGGCGGCGCGCAGTTCCGCCCGCGGCGGATCGAGCAGAATGGCAGCAAAGCGCCAGGGGGCGGGGCTGGCGGCGCCCTCTGCCTGCCAAGCCGCGATGCCGCGCCCGGTGCCGCGCCAGACCTCCCAGGCGCGGGCGAGGCGCTGGCTGTCGCTCGGCCTGAGGCGCGCGGCGGAGGCAGGGTCTTCGGCCGCGAGCCGCGCATGCAGGGCGGCCGGACCTTCTTCGGCCAAAAGGCGACGGGCTTCTTCGCGGGCTAGCGCGGGGATGGGGGGGATGGCGGCGATACCTTGCGTCAGGGCCGCGCAATACATGCCGGTGCCGCCGCAAATGATGGGCAGCCGCCCGGTGGCGCGGGTTTCATCCATGGCTTTGAGGGCCGCATCGCGCCACCAGGCAACAGAAGCGGCCTCGGCCGCTGGGCGCACACCGTAAAGCAGATGCGGCGCGCGGGCCCCATCCACTGCGCTCGGGCGGGCGGTGATGATGTGGAGATCCCGATAAAGCTGCATGCTATCGGCATTGATGATGGCACCGCCGAGGCGTTCGGCGATGGCAAGCGCAAGGGCGGATTTGCCCGAGGCAGTGGGGCCGACCACGAACAAAGCGAGAGGTTGATCCTTATTCATGGCGCGGGCATAGGCCGGGTATGGAAAAGGTTTTGACCCTGATCGCGCCGCGTGGCGCGCTTGCCCCGGAACATCAGGCCAAGGTTGCTGCGGCGCTGCGCGAGGCGGGCGCTGAGCTTGGCCCTACCGCGCCGCTTGCTGCCCATGAAGCCGCCGATATTCCCTTCGCCGGCCTGCCGCTGCATGCCGCTGATCGTGCGGCGCGTGCGGCGCTGGCAGGCAGCCCCGTGGATGCGATTGCGCAGGATGTCGCCGGGCGGCGGAAGCGCCTGCTGATTGCCGATATGGACAGCACCATGGTCACCAGTGAGACGCTGGATGAGTTGGCGGGGGAGGCTGGGCTGAAGGACGAAATCTCGGCCATTACGCGCCGCGCCATGAATGGCGAATTGGATTTCGAAGGCGCGCTGCGGGAGCGTGTGGGCATGCTGAGGGGCCTGGCGCTGGAAGCTTTGGAGCGCACCTGGGCCACCACCGCGCTGATGCCCGGCGCCGAGGAATTGGTCGCGACCATGCGGGCCCATGGCGCGCGCTGCGCCCTGGTGTCCGGCGGCTTCACCTTTTTCACGGGCCGGGTCGCGGAACGGCTCGGCTTTCATGAACATTACTCCAATACCCTGCTGCATGAGGGCGGCCGCCTGACCGGCCAGGTGGGTGAGCCCATTTTGGGGCGCAACGCCAAGCTGGTTACGCTGAAGCGCCTGGCAGCGGAAGAAGGGATAGATATGGCAGCGACCCTGGCCGTGGGCGATGGCGCGAATGATCTGGACATGCTGGGCGCCGCGGGGCTTGGCGTTGCCTTCAAGGCCAAGCCCGTGGTGGCGGCGGCAGCGCGGGCGCGGGTGGATCACGCGGATTTGCGGGCGCTTTTGTTTGCGCAGGGGTATCGGGTGGAGGCGTTTCGGCGGGTGGTTTGAAGCTGCGGGGCTTCGGGCAGGGTTAGAAAAAGCTTGACTGTGGTGCTACCTGGTATTACCAACTTATCGCATGACGATGAAATCTTCCATCTCCCTTGCCGATGAACAGCACGCCTTCGCCAAGACGCTGGTGGAAGCCGGGCGCTTCCCGAGCATGAGTGCCGTGTTGCAGCAGGGGGTCGAACTTCTGCGCCAGCAAATGGAAGCTGAGGCCTTGGA
>JADCFR010000264.1 GCA_020249415.1 Roseomonas sp.
ACGCAGTTCCAGATAGCCCAATGCGGTAATGGCCATGGCACAATCCCCTTTCCGAACCGGCAGTTTTCGCCTCAGTCCACCTTCACCCCCGCCGCGCGGGCCTTTTCCACCATATAGCCGCGCGCCCATTGCATATCTTCAAGCGACCCAAAGGCATTGGTGTAATGCCCCTTGAAGCCGCGCGCTTCAATCAGGCGGAACATGTCGCCAAAATCGAAATCACCCTGGCCGGGCACCAGATGTTCCTCATGCCCATTGCGCCAGCAATCCGCGAGCCGCACTTCGCGCACGCGTTCCATCGGAATGCCCGCGACCCAGGCAGCAACACCATCGGGCATCAGATGCGCGTGATTGGCGGTGAAGGAAAGCGCAAAGGCGGGGGAATGGATCGCATCATAATAATAGCGCCATTCTTCCTGCGTATGGGCAAGGTAATGCACTTCCGCCGTTGGCGGTTCAACATTCAGGTTTTCCAGCAACAACAGCGCGCCATGCTTTTCCGCGTGTTGCACCATGCGCTGCAGGCGATCCCGCCCCGCTTCCATGCGCATCGGCACATCCGCGGTGAAGTGATAGCCGGCATGCACCACGATCCATTCCGCTTCAAGCTTCGGCGCCACTTCAATATAGGCGCGCAGATAGGCATCCACGGCTTCTGACAAGAAGGGTGAATATTCCGCAACATTGACGGCAGAGAGGGTGTGCAGCGCAATCGTCACGCCATTGGCGCGGGCTGAGGCAACAATGGCGCGGCAGCGCGCATCATCGAACATGGTGACCTTGTTCTCACCTGTGTCCAATTGGATATCTATATGACGCACCTGGTTGCGCGCCGCCCATTCAATGGCGTCTTCAAGCTTCAGCTTGCGCCCAACATCCACCCCGATCCGATCAATCAATGCCATGGCATGCCTCCTGTTTCTGGATGGGTTTACAGGCTTCAAACGGGCTGGCAAGCCTTGGCTAATGCAATGGCAGGCTGATCGGCGCGATCTCATCACCGCTGCGGCCGCGATAATCGCGCCCCACCGAATCACGCAGCATCTTGGCCTGACTTTCCGCCAGAATGCCGGCTGCATCCGTTACATTCAGCCTGGTTGGTTTGCCATTCGCGTAAATCGTCTCACCCCCCACCAACACGCGCTGCACGGCGCGATCGGCGGCGTGAAAGACCAATGCGCGCAAGGGATCGCGCGGCGGCGTCATCAGCGGATGCGCCAAATACACCAGCACCACATCCGCCGATGCACCTTGATGTAAGCGCCCGAGGTCAGGCCGCCCAAGCGCGGTCGCGCCGCCAATTGTCGCCGCGTGGAAAACACTGCCGGTATCAGCGGCGGCGACATCACGGCAGGCGTTGCGCGCCAGGATGATGGCAAGGCGCATTTCCTCAATCAGATTATGCGGCGCACAATCCGTCCCAAAACCAAGATTGACACCGCGCGCGCGATACTTGCCGAAATGGCGCAAATGCTCGCCATACCGCGCAAAGGGTGATGGGCAATGCGCGACCGTCGCACCTGTATCGGCAATCAGCCCGATATCCTTCGCGGTGTGCCAACCGATCGAGATATGCTCATCCACAAAAATCGCATGGCCCAGAATGCTGCGTGGCGTCAGCAACCCGATATTCGCGGCCCATTGAATGGGTGTCACGCCATGGCGGCGAATAATCTCCCGCACTTCCACCACGGATTGCGAAATATGGGTGGTGAAGGGACGATCAGTTTCGGCGGCATAGGCGATACTTTCGCGCAGCATCTCCTCCTCTACCGTGTCAATCTGCGCGGGGAAGACGATGCCGGTTAAACGTCCCGAGGGGTCGGCCTCGGCGTCCTTCATGAATTGCTTGGCGGCATCGAATTGCCGGCGCGCATCTTCGCGGTTCCACATCCAGGTTACGGTTTGCGGTGCTTCCATGCCCCAGCGCGCCGCGGCATAGCCCGCCCCCGCCCAACCGCGCAATCCGCTTTCCGCCATGATGGCAAGCCAGGACGGAAAAGGCGGTGACAAATCCACCACGCTGGTGACACCGGCCGACATCAACTCCGCATAGGCAAGGCGCATCGCCGCAGCCTGACCTTGCTGATCAAGGCGAAAGGCTTGCAGGCGTTCAAACAACCCGGTCATTTGCTGTTCCGGCACACCATGATCTTCGCGCACGCCGCGCCCGGCAGGTTCCGTTGTCGGGTGGGTGTGGATATTGATCAGCCCCGGCATGACCAGCAATTTGCTGCCATCAATCACTTCCGCGCCGGCGGGCGGCGGCAGGTTCGGATCATGCGGCGTAATGGCGGCGATGCGCCCATCGGCGAGCAGCACATCACGGTTCTGGCCATAGACATGTCGCCCCGATGCGGCGTCCCATTCAGCGGTCCAGGCAGCGTTGCGGATCAGGGTGGGTGTGGGCATGGCGGCCTCCTGGCTTGCGGAATGCAGATAGGGCCGCAAGCCAAGCGCGAAGCGCGCTGCCTTTCAAGCAAAAAGCGGGGCGCTTCAGGCTTCCGCAAAGGCGGGCGCCGCACGGGCAATGCCGCCATAGGCATCCAGCATCCTCTCCCGCCAGGCATAGACCGCATCATCCTGCGCCAGCAGCGGGAAGGCACTGACGCAGCGCGCCCATTGGAAGCCACCAAAGACGATCATATCCGCATAGCCCGGCGCATCGCCATGCAGAAATGGCGCGGCGCGTAGCGCAATCCGCAGCGGCATCAGGCTATCACGAAAACCCTTCACGCGTTCCGCACGATCCGCCGTCACGGCCTCCAGCTTCATCCCAAAACGCTTTTCACGATCCGGGACAAAATACGCCACATCTTCCGGCGCCAGATGCTGCGGAATGTCTGAGACCACCAGCCGCGCAATGCCGGCATGCAGCACCGCATCGCCCCAGGCATTGATGAAGCGCGCCAGGGCCCGCCCGCCCGCACCACCAAACAGCGAAGGCCGATCCGGATAGGTATCTTCCAGATATTCCGCAATCACCCAGGAATCGACGATGGTTTGACCATTATCCAGCATCACCGGCACCTTCTGCGATCCATGCGCGCCAATCGCCGCCTTTTCCGTAAAGCGCCAGGGGATGGTTTCCACCGGCAGCCCCTTATGGGCCAGCGCCAGCCGGCTCCGCCAGCAATAGGGGCTGAAGCGCCGCGCCGGATCGGCGCCGCAGAGTTCGTAAAGCTGAATGGCCATCGCGCAATCTCCTTTCCCGCATTATGCTACGCGCGGGAAGGAAAGGCCACGGCATGAAGACCCCTTTGCTGCTTGCGCTCGATCAGGGCACGACCTCTACGCGCACCATCGCCTTCGGGGACGATCTGGCGCCGCACGCGACCGCGCAGATGGAATTGCCGCAGCATTTCCCCGCACCTGGCTGGGTGGAACATGAACCCGAAGATATCTGGCAGGGCGCCATCACAACCTTGCGTCAGGCCTTGGAAAGAGCCGGGGGCAGTGCAAGCGACGTCGCCGGCATTGGCATCACCAATCAGCGCGAAACAACGCTGCTTTGGGATCGCGCCACCGGGCGCTGCCTGCATCGCGCCATTGTCTGGCAGGATCGCCGGACTGCCGATGCCTGCGCGAAGCTCCGCGCTGAGGGCCATGAGGCGCTGCTGACGGAACGCACGGGGCTGCTGGCCGATCCCTATTTCTCCGCGACCAAACTCCTCTGGATGCTGGACAATATCGCAGGCGCGCGGGCGGCGGCGGAACGCGGCGCGCTTGCTTTTGGCACGGTGGATTGCTTCTTGCTGTGGCGCCTGACGGGCGGGCGCGTGCATGCAACCGATGCGACCAATGCCGCGCGCACCATGTTGTTCGATATCCGGCGCGGCGTTTGGGATGCGGATTTGCTTCGCCTGTTTCGCATTCCGGAAGCCATTTTGCCGGAAGTGCGCGATTGTGCGGGCGATTTCGGCGCGACAGAAGCGGGGTTGCTTGGCGCCGCCATTCCCATTCGCGGCATGGCCGGTGACCAACAGGCGGCGACCATAGGGCAGGGCTGCTTCGCACCAGGCATGGTGAAATCCACCTATGGCACGGGGTGTTTCGCGCTGCTCAATACCGGTGAGGCGCCGGTCGCGTCGCGCAACCGGCTGCTGACCACCATTGCCTATCAATTGCAGGGCAAGCGCCATTACGCACTCGAAGGCGCGATTTTTGTTGCCGGTGCCGCGGTGCAATGGCTGCGCGATGGCTTGGGCATCATCGGGCATGCGAAGGAAGCCGGTATCCTCGCCGCACAAGCCGATCCCGCGCAGCGCGTGGTGCTGGTGCCGGCCTTTGCCGGGCTTGGCGCGCCGCATTGGGATGCCAAGGCGCAAGCCGCGATCTTTGGCCTGACACGCGGTGCCGGGCGCGCCGAGCTTTGCCGGGCAGCGCTGGAAAGTGTCGCGTTTCAAACGCGCGATCTGATCGAAGCCATGCATGCGGATTGGCAGGGCGCGCGTGAAACCGTGCTGCGTGTTGATGGCGGCATGGTCGCTTCCGATTGGACCATGCAATTCCTGGCGGACCAGCTGGGCGCGCCGGTGGATCGCCCAACAGTGCTGGAAACCACCGCGCTTGGCGCGGCCTATCTGGCCGGCATGCAGGCCGGGCTTTGCGCGCCCCCTGGTGCCGCGGGGGCCACGCATTGGCGCCTGGAACGCCGTTTCACGCCGCAAATGAATCGCGCAGAAGCGGATAGTCGCTACGCGCTTTGGCGAGACGCCTTGCGCCGCACCCTTTCGGAACAACCCGCATGATTTACGATGATCTTGGCGTGCCGCGCATCATCAATGCCTATGGCACCAATACGCGGCTTTCCGGCGGGTTGATGGCGCCCGAAGTTCTCACCGCCATGGCGGAAGCCGCGCGCGCCACGGTTGAAATGCACCATCTGCAAGCCGCCGCCAGCCGAGACATCGCCAAGGCCACGGGCGCGGAAGCCGGCATTGTCACCTCTGGCGCTTCCGCCGCTGTATTGCTGGGGGCGGCGGCCTGCATGGCGCGGCTTGATCCAGGCGCGATGAACCGCCTGCCTGAGGCGCGCGGCATGCCGGATGAATTCATCACCATCCGCAGCCAGCGCAATATGTATGACCGCGCGCTGCGGGTCGCGGGCGGGCGCATCATTGAAATCGGCATTCCGGACCGCGTTTCCGGCCCCGGCGTGCGTGATGCCGCGCCTTGGGAAATCGCCGATGCCATCACGGATCGCACGGCGGCGATCTATTATCTCGCTGGTTCGAATAGCGAACCACCCTTGCCCGATGTGGTGCGCGTGGCGCGTGAACGCCACATCCCCGTTTTGGTGGATGCGGCGGCGCAATTACCACCAGCCGAAAACCTGAAGCGCTTCATCGCCGAAGGCGCCGATCTGGTATGTTTTTCGGGCGGCAAGGCTTTGGGGGGGCCGCAATCTTCCGGCATTCTCGCCGGGCGGCGCGATCTGGTTTCGTCTGCGCTGGCACAGATGCTTGATCTTGATATGCCGGAAGCGGATTTCATCGCGCCGCCGGAATTCGCGCCACTCGCGCAAATGCGCGGCCTGCCGCATCACGGCATTGGGCGTTCCTGCAAGATTGGCAAGGAAGAAATCATCGGCCTGATCATGGCCTTGCGGCGTTTCGTGGCGGATAATCCATCGCAACGCAGCGCACGCTGGCTGGCGCGGCTGGAAGCGGTGCTGGCGGCGGCAGGTCATCCGGCAAATCTTCGCTTGGTGCCGGATGGCGCCAAGCCTGGCCTGCCCATGCTGGAATGGCGCCTGCCCAATGTTGCCGCAGCCCATGCCGCGGATGCACGGCTGCGCGCCCATCGCCCCGCCATTCACCTCGATGCCGGGCGCATCAACCAAGGCCTGCTTGCCATCAACCCGATTGCCTTTGACGATAGCGACGCGGCGTTGCTCGGTGCAGCGCTGAAGGATTGCATGGCGTGAGTGATCTGTTTCTAATCGGCAATGGCGCCGGTTTTTCCGGTGACCGCGTGGATGCGCCCATCCCCGTCATGCGGAGCCTGATCAAGCGCGGCCTGCCGGCGGCCATGTTCTTTGAATGCCTTGGCGAACGCACCGTGGCGCTTGCGCAGCTTGAACGCCGGCGCGATCCCGAAGCGGGCTATGAACCCATGCTGGAACGCCTGCTGGAGCCGATCCTCGCTGATGCAGCGCGCGCGGGCATTCCTATCCTCGGCAATTTTGGTGCGGCCAATCCGCTTGCTGCCGCGCGTGCCATTGCACGGTTGGCCAAACGGCTTGACTTGCCGGAACTCCGCATCGGGCTTGTCACTGGTGATGATGTTTCCGCCAGCATCAATCTGGACAGGATGGCCGTGCATGAAGCCGATACCGGGCTTGATATGTCTTCCTGGAAGCTCGTTTCCGCCAATGCCTATATCGGTGCCGCGCCCTTGGCAGAAGCGCTGGCAGCGGGCGCGCAAATCGTCGTGGCAGGGCGCACTTCGGACCCCGCACTGGCTATCGCGCCGCTCATGCATCATTTCGGCTGGGCCGAGGATGATTGGCAGGCACTCGCGGTCGGTGCAGCGACAGGGCATTTGTTGGAATGCGGCAGCCAGGTGACGGGCGGCGTGTTTTGGGACCCGGGCTTCAAGGATATTCCAGACCCCGCCAATATCGGCTTTCCCATCGCCGAAGTCGGGCGCGATTTGTCCTTGCTGATCACGAAGCCGGAAAACACCGGCGGCATTGTTGATTTGCGCACGGTGAAGGAACAGCTTTTGTATGAGGTGCATGATCCCGCGCGCTACATCACGCCCGATGTAACTTTGGACATCACCGCCGCGCATCTGAATATGGCGGGCAAGGATCGCGTGGCGGTGCATGGCCTGCGCGGTGCGCAGCGCCCGGATTTGCTGAAGGTCACTGCCTGTTATGAGGGCTCATGGCTTGGTGAAGGCGAAATCAGCGTCGCCGGCCCCAATGCGCTGGCGCGCGCCAAGGCGACCGCGGATGTGCTGCTGGAACGCGTCAAACGCCGCGGTCTCGCGCGCCGCGCGCGGGCGGATCTGATTGGCGTTGCATCCGTGCATGATTCGGATGATGGCGCGCTCTGGCGCGGCTATGATGGGCCGGCACCACACGATATCCGCATTCGTCTGGCGGTAGAGGCCACCACGCGTGATGATGCGGATCAGGCATCGCGTGAAGCGCTCGCTTTGCTTTGCTGCGGCACCGCCGGCACCTCCGGCGCGCGTTGGCGCGTCACGCCCCGCATCCTGACACGGAGCTTTCTGGTCCCGCGCGATCAGGTGCCCACCGAAACGCGCGTATTGCCCGCGCGGGAGTGGAATTGAAGGACAGCTGCGGTGAACAACGACCAACTTCTCAACCAACTGACGCAACAGGCGGTCGAAGCCCGTCGCCTGATGCTTGGTAGGCTTCTGTTTAGTCGCCTTCAGGGTGCGGTCCGCTATGGCCCCTTGAAGGGCTTTCGCCTCAATGAACAACAGGCATGGGGCCAGGGAGATTTAGGCCCGAAACTGTTGGGGCTTTATGAACAGGAAGTTCTGGCAAGAATCGCAGCACGCGGCAGGAAATGGGAATGTGTGATCAATCTTGGCGCAGGCGATGGCTATTATGGCGTCGGAATGGTCAAAAGCGGCCTTGCCGCACGCAGCATCTGTTTTGAACAAAAAGACGAAGGTCAGGTGGCGATCAGACGCGTGGCGGAAAACAATGGCGTTGCTGATCGCGTGACGATACTTGGCCGAGCCGAAGCTGATTTTTTGGATAGCCCCGAGCTTCAGGGCATTGATCTTTCACGAACCCTCATCATTGTGGATATTGAAGGTGGGGAATTCAGTCTTCTTGCTGACAATCTGCTTTATCGCCTGAAGGATGCGGAAATGATCATCGAACTGCATGGTCGCTTCGTGTCAAAAGAGCCAAATTTTGAGGCAAACTTCGTCCAAAGATTGTCGAAATTCTTTCGCTATGAAGTATTTTTCATGGGGCAGCGCGATTTATCCGGAATTACTGAACTGGCTGCGCTTGGGGATAGTGATCGGTGGCTGTTGTGTTCCGAAGGGCGCCCCTTTCTCATGCGTTGGGCTTATTGCCATCCAATCTCAAACCAGGTCGAAGGCCATGGCTGAAACCACCACCGTCACCCTGCATGACATTGCCCATAGCCGCGCGGGCGATAAGGGCAATCGCGTCAATCTTTCGCTCATGCCCTATGATCCGGCGCATTATGATCTGCTCGCCGAACAGGTCACGGCGGAAAAGGTGCTGGCGCTATTTCGCCACCGGGGCGCCACCGGCTGCACGCGTTACGATCTGCCGCTGCTGCACGCCTTTAATTTCGTGATTGATGATGTGCTCGAAGGCGGCGTGAATGGCAGCCTTAACCTCGATGGCCATGGCAAGAGCCATTCCTTCCGGCTGCTCGCCATGGCCATTGAAGTGCCGCGCGAAAGGCTCAGCCGCCCTTGACGCCTTCCGTATTCACATAAAGTGCATACAAGGATTGCGCGGCGGCCATGAACAACCGGTTGCGATAGCGCCCACCGAAACAGACATTGGCGCAGCGTTCCGGCAAATGGATATGCCCAATCGGCGCGCCGGCATTGTTGTAGATGCGCACACCGTCAAACTCCGCGGTCATGCCCCAACCGCACCATAGATTGCCATCCACATCCACGCGGAA
>JADCFR010000265.1 GCA_020249415.1 Roseomonas sp.
ATGATGGAAAATCTGAATCGGCAATGGCGGGGTGAGACCGCGCTATTCAACGAGATTGTTTGAGGTGCGTGATGCCCAGCCGTGAAGGCGCACTTGCCCGCGCCGCGACCTATTTCGATGATGGCAGCTACAAGAAATTGCTGACCGATCTTGTCGCCATCCCCTCCACCGCGCAGGAGCCGGGGCATGAGGCGGATTTGCGCCATTACCTGGAAGGCGCGATTGGACCCTGGCTGGAGAGGCTCGGTTTTGCCGTCACCATCCATCCCAATCCCTTGGAAGGCTTCGGCCCTATCCTGACCGCCACGCGGATTGAGGATGCATCAAAACCGACCGTGCTGCTTTATGGCCATGGTGACACGGTGCGTGGCCTGGATGAGCAATGGCGCCTGGGGCTGAAGCCCTGGGCATTATTCGAAGAAGATGGTCGCTGGTATGGCCGGGGTTCCGCCGACAATAAGGGCCAGCACGCGCTGAATATCGCAGCGCTTGAAGCGGTGCTGGCCGAACGCGGCGGCAAGCTTGGCTTCAATGTGAAGATTGTTTTGGAAATGGCGGAAGAACGAGGCTCGCGTGGTTTGCGCGAATTCGTGGCTGCCAATCGAGAATTGCTGGCGGCTGATGTGCTGATCGCCTCAGACGGGCCGCGCGTGGAACCCGAAGTGCCCACCATTGCCACCGGCACGCGGGGCATTTTCCAGTTCGATCTGGTGCTGAAGCTCCGCCCCGGCGGGGTGCATTCCGGCCATTGGGGGGGCTTGACCACAGACCCCGCCATTCGGCTCAGCCACGCGATTGGCGCCATTATTGATGCGCGCGGCAAAATCCTGGTGCGCGATTGGCTGCCGCAAAACGGCGTGCCGGCAGAAGTGCGCGGTGTGCTGGATGGCTGCCCGGTGGGTGGCGGCGAAGGTGCTGCCACGATTGACGCCGATTGGGGCGAGCCTGGCCTGACACCGGCCGAGAAAATCTATGGCTGGAACAGCTTTATTGTGCTCGCCATGCTCTCCGGCAAGCCGGATGCGCCGGTGAATGCGGTCGCACCCGATGCGCGCGCCACCTGCCATATCCGCTATACGGTGGATACCGACCCAAATACTTTTGAGGCATCTTTGCGCCGGCATCTCAATGAACAGGGCTTTGGCGATATCGTGATCGAAAATGCCGGCGTGCGCATGGCGGCATCCCGCACGCCGCCCAATCACCCCTGGGTGCGCTGGGCGCAGGACAGCATGCAAAAAACCCTTGGCAAGCGCGTGCAGATCATCCCCAATTCCTCGGGCGGGCTGCCGGGCGATGTATTTGTGGACCATATCGGCGTGCCGCTGGTCTGGGTGCCGCATTCCTATAATGGCTGCAAGCAGCACGGGCCGGATGAGCATTTCCTGATCGCCCCGGCACGAGAGGGTATTTTGGCCTTCACCGGCCTATGGTGGGATTTAGGCCAGGGCAGTACGCCCTGACCCCCGTTACCTTTCTTCACCCGCGCTCTGCGCTGGCGCAATGCGCGGGTTACAGAAGGGGCGCATAAGTTCGTCACGGCATCTCGCCGTTTGCAGGAGTACGATATGTCTTCCAGAACAACCCGGACCCTGGTGCTGGTTTCAGTCTTTGCCCTTGGGGCGACAGGCTTTGCCATGGCGCAGCCGGCGCCTGGCCCGCAGCCCGCGCCTGGACCAGGCCCACAGGCCGCCACCCCTTATCACATGCACCAGATGCATCACGGCCAGCGCGGCGATGGCATGATGGGCTTTGCCGCCGGCGAGGCTTTCGCCCGCGCCGATGCCAATAATGATGGCAAGGTGACGCGCGACGAAGCCAATGCCTGGCTGGCCGCGCGCTTCGCCGAAATTGACGCCAACAAGGATGGCGGCCTGACGCTTGAGGAAATCCGCGCCTTCTACGCGGCCCGCCGCGGCGAAGGCCGTGGCCCGCCTGAGGGCATGCGGGAGCGGATGGAAACTCGCCAAGCCGCGCGCTTCCGCTTCATTGATGCGGATCTGGATGGCAAGATCACCCTGCCGGAACTCCGCATCATGGCGGATGCCATGTTCCGGTCCATGGATGCCGATAGCGATGGCGCGCTCACGCGGGCCGAGGTGCAGCGCCGTGGCCGCCGCGCCGATGGCCCTCGCCCGCAAGCACCGGGGCAGCCCGCGCCGCGATAGGCCCCGGCAAAGGGATAAAACCCTCAAGCATGCGCGAGCCAAGTGCCCTGCTTGGCTCGCGCCTGGGCTGGCCGGTCAGTTCCACCGGAACCTCCCGCTTTGCCCAACACGCGGCATGAATTTCCGGATTCAGTCATTTTGTTTTGGTCGGCCTTTTGCTAGAAATGATCGTTATGCGGTTCCTTTTGAAGCCATGCATCGCTGTCATTCTTGCCTTGGCGCCCGCTGGGGTTGGCCCTGCCAGGGCGGTAGAAGCGATTTATCAGGTGACCCAAACCGGCATCGCCGTGGTCGAAATCACCGCGCAATTCGAAGCCCGACCCGATGGTTATTGGATGCGCTCGGTCAGTCGGGCCGTCGGGATTGGCCGGCTTTTCGCCCCGCATGAAATCCGATCCGAGGTTGAAGGCGCCTGGCGCGCCGAGGGCGTGGCGCCGCAGCGCTTCCAGGCAGAGGGCAATTGGCGCGGCGATTCCAGGCGCACGGTATTGCTCTACCGGGAAGGCATGCCCCAGCCGCTGGAAATGGAACCGCCAGAGGGTGCCACCAATGAACCGGTACCGCTGCCCGCCCGGCGGGGCGCAATCGATATGCTCTCGGCCTTTGCACTCATGTCGCGCACCGTGACGCAAACCGGGCGCTGCGATCTGGGCGGGCCGATTTATGATGGCCGCCGGCGGTTGGATTGGCAATCACGCACGCTCGGCACTGCACGGGTCACCCATGCGGGGCAGGAGATCGACTCGCTGCAATGCGGGCTGGAAAGCCGCCTGATTGCCGGGGTGCGCCATGGCGATGACCGCGCCCGCGCCACGCAGCCTCGTGCGGCCATGGCCTGGCTGGCCAAGGTGGATTCGCGCCTGCCGCCCATCCCGGTCAGGGTGGAATTCCCGAGCACCATTTTCGGCACCATGCGCATGGAATTGCAGCGCATCAGATAGCCGTGTCAGCCCAAAAGGCAGCGTAGCGCCGCGACATCCAGCGCGATTGGCGCGCTGCCCGCCATGCTTTGCGGGCCATAGCCCCAGCCGGCGAAAATCGCGCGCACGCCAGCGCCGCGCGCCGCCAGCATGTCATTGGCGTGATCACCAATCATCACGGCCTGTTCAGGCGCCGCACCAGCCGCAGCGAGCGTCGCGCGCAAATGCCCTGGATCGGGCTTGCGCATGGGGAAGCTATCGCCCCCGCCCAGCGCGCTGAAATGGCGATCCAGCCCAAGCCCCGCGAGCAAGACCCGCGCCGCCGCTTCGGGCTTATTGGTGCAAACCGCAAGCCGCCAGCCGGCATCACCCAAGCCACGCAGCAATTCAGGAATGCCGGCAAAGGGTTGGGTCAGCACGGCAGCATTGGCTTCGTAATCCGCCATGAAATGGTCGAAGCTTTCTTCATCCAGCGCGATGCCGCGCGCGGCACAGGCGCGTTCCAACAAAACGCGCACACCATCGCCGATCATGCCCACCACCTCGGCCCGCGCGAAGCCGGGCAGGCGGCGGCGCGCCATCAGCCGATCCAGCGCGGCATGGATATCGGGCGCGCTATCCACCAGCGTGCCATCCAGATCGAATACTGCGCAGCGTCGCGCCTGGTCAGGCATCGGAAGGCGGCACCCAGGGGATGCGCGCAATCTCGATCCCTTCCTCGCGGAGTGCCTCGGCCTCATCCTCGCTCGCTTCACCGAAAATGCCGCGGGCTTCGGCTTCGCCGTGATGGATCTTGCGCGCTTCCTCGGCGAAATCAGCGCCGACATAATCGCAATTCTTCTCAATCTCGGTCCGCATATGGCGCAGCATGGCGCGGAGTTCCGCCGGCATGGCGGCCAGCGCCGCTGCGGGTAGCGTAGGGGGCGCAGAAGGGGGCGCGGGTGGCGGTGCTGGCGCTTCCGCCACTGGCGCGGGCACAGCCTCAGCCTTGGCATTGCGCGCCGGGCGGCCCTTTTTCGGAATGGCGGGCGCCATCAGGCGTTTCGCCACCTTGGTTGGGCCGCAATGCGGGCATTCCACAAGCCCGGCCTGCGCCAGCCTGTCGAAAGCCGCGCTATCCTTGAACCAGCCATCGAATTCATGCGCCTGATCGCAGCGCAATTCGTAGCGGATCATGCCCTGATCACCCTGTCATTACCTGCACTTGTCATCGAGACGTAACTTGGCACTCCAAGGCGCCGAGTGCCAGGGGCGGGGCGATCAATATTCAAACTCAAACCCAATCCCAACCCGATCGCCCGCCAGACTATTCCCGCCACTTTCCGCTTCCAGCCTTAGCCTGCGCGTCAAATCTATCTGCACGCCGACGCGCGGCGGCCCGCCATCGGCGCTTTGCTTCACCCCAACGAAAACCCCATCGGCCACATATCGCCCGGATTCCAGCGTGGCACCTGGTTCCTGACCTGCGCGTTGCTCGCCCTCCTTCTCCTGGCCGATGGAAAGCCGATCAAGGGCGAGGGTGCGGCGGATGCGCTCCATCAGCCCGCCCGGGCCGGGCAAGGCGCGGCCTGTCGCGCCGGCCAAAGCTTCGGCCAATCGCAGCATTTGGAAGGGCGAGAGCTCCCCCCCACGCCGGCCAAATAATAGGCGGGCCAGTACCTCATCCGCCGGCAATTCGGGGTTGGAGGTAAAGCTGATTTTCGGATCACGCGCCGGGCCTTCCAACGCGACATTCACCTCCACCTCCTCGGCGCGAGACGTGGCCAGCACGTCAAGATTGGGCATGATCCCGCCGGCATCAAAGCGGATATTGGCGCGGTTCAGATCAAGCCGCCGATCGAGCACGAGCAGCGTGCCCCGGCGCAGCATCAAGCCCCCTGCAAGCTGCGGCGCCGCCAGCGTGCCGCCCACACGGACCTCACCCCCCAATTCGGCATCCAACCCGCGCCCACGCAGGAAAATCGCGCGCGGAGCTTCAATGGTCAGGTCAAGCGCCATGGGCGGCAGATTTGCCTCCGCAGCCTCACCCCGCGCAATTGGAACCAAGGGCG
>JADCFR010000266.1 GCA_020249415.1 Roseomonas sp.
ATCAAGCGCCGCCGAAAAGGCCAAAGTGCCTTCCGATCCCACCAGCAACCGCGCGAGATTGCCGCGCCCCGCCGCCCGCGCCGCCGGCGTCAGCGCTTCGATATTATAGCCACCCACGCGGCGGAGTTGTTCGGGGAAGCGCGCGGCGATTTCCTCAGCCTCCCGCGCACCAAGCGCGCGGAGCCGCTGGATCAGATCAGCAACGCCGCCCGGCACCTCGGCGCCCAAATTGTCCGGCAGATCGCCAACGCGGAACCGCGTGCCGTCCGCCAGCAAAGCATCAATCGCCAGCACATTATCGGCCATCAGCCCATAGCGGATGGATTTCGATCCGCAGGAATTATTCCCCGCCATCCCGCCAATGGTACAGCGCTGCCAGGTGGAAGGATCAACCGGGTAGAACAGCCCATGGGGCTTCAGCGCTTCATTCAAGGCGCCCAAGGTAATGCCGGGTTCCACCCGCGCGATACCCGCCTTGGCATCCACTTCCAGCACGCGCCTCAGGTATTTGCTGCAATCCAGCACCAAAGCGCGGTTGACGGTCTGCCCGCATTGGCTGGTACCGCCGCCCCGCGGCAGGATCGGCACGCCTTCTTCTCGGCAAATCGCCAAAGCCGCTTCCACATCGGCAAGCGAGCGCGGCACCACCACCCCAATCGGTTCCTGCTGATAAATGGAGGCATCAGTCGCATAGCGGCCGCGATCGGCAGGACGGAACAGCACCTCGGCCCTGGTCTCACGGCTGAGGCGCGCGGCCAGGCGGGGGTCTCCGAGGGCGATCCGGCCAGGGGGCAGGGCATTCATACGGGGCGGTCCTGAAACATCTTCTGCAAAACTGGTCTTGGCATGGATGGGGGGTTTCGCCCATGTAGGGGCCTCAAACAAGGATTCCATTATGGCCTATTTCCAATCGAAGCCCACCGCCGGGCGCCATTTCCTGCAAATCCCAGGGCCGAGCAATGTGCCGGACCGGGTGCTGCGCGCGATAGATAACCCCACGATGGACCATCGCGGGCCGGATTTTGGCGTCTTCGGCAAGGGGGTGTTGGAAAAAATCCGCCATGTTTTCAAGACCCAAGGCCCGGTCGTGATCTACCCGGCCAGCGGCACCGGCGCCTGGGAAGCGGCACTGGTCAATACGCTTTCCCCCGGCGACCGGGTGCTGATGTGCGAAACGGGCTGGTTCGCACATCTTTGGCATGAAATCGCATCCCGCCTTGGGCTCTAAACCGATTACGTGCGCACCGATTGGCGTCGCGGCGCGGATGTGGAGGCAATTGAAGCCCGGCTGCGTGAAGACAAGGCCCATACCATCAAGGCCGTGGCCGTGGTGCATAATGAAACCAGCACCGGTGCCACTTCGCGGGTTGACGAGGTGCGTCGCGCCATGGATGCCGCCGGCCACCCGGCGCTATTGCTGGTGGATACCATTTCCTCACTCGGGTCCATGGATTTCCGCCATGATGAATGGGGCGTGGATGTCACTATTTCCGGCTCTCAGAAAGGCATGATGCTGCCGCCGGGGCTGTCCTTCAACGCGATCAGCGCCAAGGCGCTGAAGGCAAGTGAAACCGCCAAGCTGCCGCGCAGCTTCTGGGATTGGAAGCCCATGCTCGCTTCCAACGCCACCGGCTATTTCCCCTATACCCCCGCAACCAATCTTCTGTACGGGCTGGATACGGCGGTGGATATGATGTTGGAAGAAGGCTTGGATAATGTCTTCGCCCGGCATGATCGGCATGCAGAGGCCACGCGCCGCGCCGTGCGCCATTGGGGTTTTGAGATCCAATGCGCCGATCCGCGCCATTACTCATCGGTGCTGACCGCCGTGCGCCTGCCGGAAGGCCATAGCGCCAATGCGCTGCGCGCCACCATTCTGGAACGCTTCAACATGAGCCTGGGCAATGGTTTGGGGCAGTTGCATGATCGCGTTTTCCGCATCGGCCATTTGGGCGATTTCGGTGATCTGCAATTGATCGGTACCTTGGGCGGGGTCGAGATGGGGCTGCGCGCCGCTGACGTGCCGCATCAATCGGGCGGCGTGCAGGTGGCGATGGCCTATTTGAGTGGCAATGCCTGATCTTCGAAGCGTGAACAGAAGGCTTCCACATCTTCGGATTGGAAGCTTTCCAGCCGCGCCATAATCACGTCAAAAGGCCAGTTCCACCAGGCAATCGCCTGCAAACGGCAGGCAATGTCGCGCGGGAAGCGTTCCTTGATCACGCGCGCCGGCACGCCGCCCACAATGGTATAGGGCGCAATATCGCGCGCCACCACGGCACCCGCCGCCAGCACGGCACCATCGCCAATGGTCACGCCGGCCAATACCGTCACGCCATGGCCGATCCAGACATCATTGCCGATCCGGACCCGCGCCGCGCGGCGTTCGGCGAAAAACGCGGTGTCACGCGTTTTGGTCGCGTCATAATATTCCGGCACATAGGTGAAGCGGTGCTGTGCGGGGCGGCCCATTGGGTGGTTGGGCGGCCCGATCCTGACGCAAGCCGCGATGGCGCAGAATTTGCCGATATCGGCATCTTCCACCTGGCAGTCATGCCCAAGATAGGATGCATCGCCGAGTGTCGCGTATTCAACCGATGTGCGTTCCAGGATTTCGCAGCGGGCGCCGATTCGGGCTTCGCGCAGTTTCACGCTTGGATGGATAAAGGTTTCAAGGATTTTCGCCTTGGGCGATGACATGCCGGCGCTCCCCGGAGATTACCGGGGGCAAGACGCCGGAAAGCGGCGCGGCGGTCAAGCCTATCTGCGCGCGCCCGCTTGCGCCCCGCCGCGACGTTCTGCCCAAGAGCCCCAATGCCGGCCATCGGTCGGCAATCCGCGCCCATCACAGGGCACCACATTTATGGCCGGAAAATCACTGACCAGCGCCATGGCAACGCCCCGGGGGCGGGAAAACCCAGCAAGCTGAATATCAAGGGTATTGCGGGCTGAGATCCTGACGATGCGACCCCATTCCCCGGCATAGGCGGTCACGATAGGACCCGCTTCATCTCGGGTGAGGCGCACAAGATCGCCGACTTCCGGGATCATGATCTGGGAGCCATCCGGCCGAGAATCTATCCGCATGAGGATTTTCCTGGTCAGTATCGTTTCGGGCAAAGCTGCTTCACGGACGCATTAAAGGCGACAAATCTCAAAATTTCGCTAATGGGACAGCCGATAGAGTGGAAATGAGCCCCTTCTGGCGCCGAATCGGCGGATGGGCTATCAAGGTCTCCCATGACCCGGTTCGTATTCATCACCGGCGGCGTGGTCTCCTCACTTGGTAAGGGTATCGCTTCCGCTTCGCTCGGCGCGCTGTTGCAGGCGCGCGGTTACAAGGTTCGGCTGCGCAAGCTGGATCCCTATCTCAATGTCGATCCGGGGACCATGAGCCCCTATCAGCATGGCGAGGTCTTCGTCACCGATGATGGCGCAGAAACCGATCTTGATCTTGGCCATTATGAACGCTTCACTGGCGTGCATGCGCGCAAGGCGGATAACTGGACCACGGGGCGCATTTATTCGGATGTGATCGCCGCTGAACGGCGCGGCGATTATTTGGGCGGCACGGTCCAGGTGATCCCGCATATCACCGACAAGATCAAGGAAGTGGTCCAGACCGAAACCGATGGTTACGATTTTGTGCTGGTCGAGGTGGGCGGCACGGTTGGTGATATTGAAAGCCTGCCCTTCCTGGAAGCTATTCGGCAAATGGGCAATGAACTTGGCCCGCAGCGCAGCATTTTCATGCATCTGACGCTGGTGCCTTACATTCCATCAGCCGGTGAATTGAAGACCAAACCAACGCAGCATAGCGTGAAGGAATTGCTCGGGCTTGGCATTCAGCCGCAGATTTTGCTCTGCCGTTGTGATCGGCCGATCCCGGAAAATGAACGGCGCAAGATCGCATTATTCTGCAATGTGCGCCCGGAAAGTGTCATTCCCGCGCTTGATGCCAGCACCATCTATGAAGTGCCCCTGGCCTATCACGCCGAGGGGCTGGATGTGGAAGTGCTGCGCCATTTCGGC
>JADCFR010000267.1 GCA_020249415.1 Roseomonas sp.
CCTGAAATACCCGCCTGACCCACAATCACCGCGCCGCGCCCAATGGTCACGTTATGGCCAATCTGCACAAGGTTATCTATCCGCGCCCCAGGGCCAATCACGGTGTCGCCACCAGCGCCACGGTCAATGCAGGTGCCCGCGCCGATTTCCGCGCCATCGCCGATGATCACGCGGCCAAGCTGCGGCATGGTGACATGCTGGCCCTGCGGCGTGGTGATAAAGCCAAAGCCCTCATTGCCAATGCGCGCGCCGGGATGCAGCACGACATGCTCCCCAGCCAGGCAATACTGCATGCTGGCATGGGCATGGATGCGCCCATGCGCGCCAAGTTTGCAGCCGTCACCGACGGAGCAGTGATGTTCCAGAATGGAATGCGCGCCGATGTCAGCGCCTGCCCCAATGAAGACAAAGGCCCCGATTTCACAACCGGCGCCAATCACCGCATCGGGGGCGATCACCGCGCTTGGATGAATGGAGGGTTTGGGCTGCACGGGTGGATGAAACAGCCGCGCGATTTTGATGAATGCGGCCTGCGGCGACGCCACGACCAACCGCGCTGACCCCGCCGGCACATGTTCGGCGAAAGCTTCCTCAATCACCACCGCGCCGGCCTTGGTGGCCTTCAGCGCGGGCAGGTTCTTGCGGCCTTCCATGAAGGCCACATCATCCGGTCCCGCCAGATTGAGTGGCGCAACACCGCCAAACTGCCGCGCGTCATCCCAGTCCGCCGCAAGCCCAAGCGTGGCACGCAGCGCTTGAAGCGCAATCGGCCCAGCGACGGGGAAAAAGCGGCTATCTGCACCCAAGGTGATCAGTTCCGCCTTGGTGCCGCAGGTGCCGGCGCAGGCGTTGCGGCTGGGCGTGGCGGCGGTGCGGCTGAAGGGTCTGGCGGCAGATTGACATTGGTGATCATGCGATTGAGCTGCACCGCCACTTCTTCCGTCATGTCAAAGGGCGGTTCATTGAAGATCACCAATGGCCTTGGCAGTACCATGTTGATATTTCGGCTGGCCGCCACTTGCCGAATGACGATGGCGAGCGCCTGTTCAATCTCCCGCAAGGCCTGCTGGGCCAATTGTTCCAGATCGCGCGCGCGGTCGCGGAAAATCCGCTGGCCATCCGTAATCTGATCCTGCAACGCGCGTTCACGGGCGCGCAACTGGTCGGGCGAAAGCCCGCCACGTTCATTGCCAAGGCGCTGCTGTTCATCGCGCCAGCGTTGCTGTTCGTTCTGCACATCCTCATTCAACTTGGTGCGGCGGCGTTCGATTTCCTGGCGCACCTGATTGAAGGCGGTGGAAACGCGCTGGATTTCCGGCACATCCACCACGCCAATCACGGCGGCGGGTGGCGGCGTGCCGGGGGGCAGAGGTGCGATGGCCGGAGGTTGTTGCGCCGGGCGCTGCGCCTGTGCGGGCTGCGCTGGTTGGGCTGGGCGCTGACCCTGCGCCTGCCCTTGCCCTTGTGGCTGCCCCTGCGGTTGGCCCGGCACAAACCAGCCAGGTTGGCTCTGCGCCGCGGCCGCCATCGGAAAAACCAGCGATAGGGCAAGGATTAGGCGGATCATGGGGCAATCATCCCGTGTTAGAAGCGTGTGCCAAAGCCAAGGCGGAAAAGCTGTGTCTTGTCGTAGTCTTTCTTCACAACTGCCTTGCCGAAATCAATATTGATCAGGCCGATCGGGCTCCGCCAGGAAAAGCCGACGCCCACGCTGACCCGTGGGTCGGCATCATCCACAGGCCTGGCGCCCGGATATTGGGTCTGATTGAAGTAACTATCCGGAATGCCGGAAAGTGAGCCCACATCGACAAAGGTGCGGCCGAGCAAGCCAAGTTCATTGGGGAGCGGCAAGGGGAAGCGCATTTCAGCCGAGGTGGTCCACAGAACCTGACCACCGAGCGAATCCCCTGTTGCGGTATCCTGCGGGCCGGCACCACCCAGGCGGAAGCCGCGCAGGTTTTCACCGCCCAGGAAGAAGCGGTCCACGATGCGATCATCCTTGCTGCCAAGCGGGCTCAAGATACCGCCACCTGCAGCCAGCACCAGCACGAAATCGGGATCATTCAACCAACGCTCGAAGGGAATGTAATACTGCCCGTCGCCCCTGGTGCGGAAATACTCAACATCACCGCCAAGCCCTGCGTAATCGCCACCCACGCGAACAACCCAGCCGGAACGCGGTTCAATCCGGCTATCGCGCATGTCATAGGTCACCGTGGTGGAAACCTGAGAAAGCAGCGTCCGACCGGCCTGCTCCTGGATGAAGCGCGATGCAAATTGGTTGATGTCGAAGATGTCACGGTCAATCAGCGCATAGGACCAGTTCTGCCGCAGCCGATCATTGATCTCATAGCCCGTGCGCAGCGCAAAGCCCGCGCGCCTTTCCCGGTAGCCGGTCACGAAGCGCAAATCACGATTGATCAGAAAGGCATCCGCCCCGGCAGCCAGGTTGCGATCCAGGAATTGCGGATCCGTCACCGAAAGATCAAGCTGGCTGCGCTTTTGCGCCAGCACGCCGCCCACACGCGCATCCAGCCCCATGCCGAGCAGGTTGCGTTCACGCACACCCACATCCAACAAAAGCCCCGCATCCGTCGCGTAACCGCCGCCCAAGGTGAATTCACCCGTCGCGCGTTCCACAACCGAGGTCATCAGATTGACCCGCTCAGCCCCTGAGCCTGGTTGATTGGTGATCTGCACATCAGAAAAATAACCGAGCGAGCGGATGCGATCACGCGAACGCCGGACTTGCCGAGCATTCATGGGGTCACCCTCGGCAAGCCTGAATTCACGGCGGATCACCCGATCTTCCGTGCGTGTATTGCCCGAAATCTCGATACGTTCCACGAAGGCGCGCGGCCCCTCACGCACAATAAAGGCAAGATCAATCGTCGCGGTTTCTGGATTGCGCGTGACCCTGGGTTGCACTTCAATGAATGGCTCACTCCGCGCCTGCAAGGCATCCGCAATCGCTGTCGCGCCACGTTCCACCGCATCGCCATCATACCAATCGCCAGTCGCGATTTCGACTTCGCGGCGCAGGCCCTCCATATTGATGCGCGGGATTTCGTTGATGACCTCAACCCTGCCGATGCGATAGCGCTGACCTTCCTCAATCGTGAAAGTCACGAAAAACGCACTGCGGTCGGGCGTCAATTCGCCGGAAGACCCGGTAATCTGCACATCCGCGAAGCCCTGGCGCAAATAGAAGCGCCGCAGCAATTCGCGGTCAAAGACCAGGCGTTCCGGATCATAGATATCGCTCGAGGAAAAGATGCGAAACCAAGTCTGCTCCTGGGTGGACACCACATCCCTGAGGCGCGCTTCGGAAAACGCGTTATTGCCGACGAAATTGACGCGCGCCACAAGCGCCGGATCGCCTTCGACGATTTCAAACACCAGATCAACGCGGTTCTGGTCAAGCTCTACGATCTTGGGTTCAACAGTGGCGCGAAACCGCCCACGCCGCGCGTAAATCTCCAGGATGCGTTGCCGATCCGTCTGCACAGCTGCTGGTGTAAAGACGCTGCGCGGTTGGGTCAGCACGATGCCTCGTAGAATCTCGCTCGAGATACGCCGATTGCCTTCAAAGGCCACGCGATTGACCAACGGGTTTTCCACCACATCAACGACCACGCGCGCGCCTTCAGTGCGAATGGTCACATCACGGAACAGCCCGGTCGCAAATAGCGCGCGCAGGCTGCGGTCAATGCGGTCCTGCTCGGCCGCATCGCCCACCTGCACCAACATATAGCTGCGCACCGTATCGGGATCGATGCGCTGCGTGCCGCGCACATCCACGGCGGTGATGCGCCCGCCGCCACGGCCGGCTTCCTGGGCGGTTGCCGGCATGGCCAGGGCCAAAAAGACGAAAAGGGCCAAAAGAGCGCGTAGTTGCTTCACGGATTCGGCATCTCTCTCAAGCTGACATGCCTTCCTAGCCGAGCCGCGCCCCCCTCGCCACCCCCAAACCGGATCAACCTAGCAGCCCGCTCACCCAGCGGACCACCCCAAGCTGCGCGAGGTCATTCCAAGTGGCGAAAATCATCAGGCCAATCAGCAAGGCAAAGCCGGCCCGGAAGCCATATTCCCGCGCCTTCATGGGCAAGGGGCGGCCCCGGATTGCCTCGGCGGCGTAGAACAGCAAATGCCCGCCATCCAGCACCGGGATCGGGAACAGGTTGATCAGCGCCAGATTGACCGAAAGCAGGGCGGTGAAGGTGATGAAGGCCGAAAGCCCCATATTAGCGACCTGCCCAGACATTTGCGCAATGCGCAAAGGCCCGCCCAGATCCTCGGCGCCGCGGCTGCCAGAGATCATCTGCCAAACACCCACCAGTGTCTGCCCGGTGATGTCCACAGTATGGGTCACGCCCGCCCAGGCGGCGCTGAAGGGGTCAAGCCTTTCGAAAATCGGCGGCCCGGCGGTAATGCCCAGCATGCCAAGCCCGTCAGAGGGCCGGGGCAGAGGGGTTGCGACAACCTTTATCTGCGAATCGCCGCGCGCCACCAGCACTTCAATGGCCTGACCCGGCCGCGCCTGGACATAGCGTTGCAAGGCTTCAAAACGCTCAACCTTCTGACCATCCATGGCGATGATCCGGTCGCCTGGCGCCAGGCCGGCGCGCGCTGCGGCTGAGGCTTCCACCACATTGCCCACGCTCGGCACCGGTGAAGGCCGCCCCACCACCACGAACAAAGCGGCAAACAACACCACCGCGAGCGCGAAGTTGAAGAAAGGCCCGGCAGCCACCACCAGGGCGCGGTCACCCACGGGTTTTTCATGGAAGGTCTCACCGGGGCGGAAGCCAGCGGCCTGCTCTGGCCCGGCTTCGCCCAAATCCTCCATGCCATGCATTTTCACATAGCCACCAAGGGGCAGCCAGCCGATCCGCCATTCGCAGCCGCGCTTGTCGGTCCAGGTATAGATCGCGCGGCCAAAGCCCACGGAAAAGCGTTCCACATGCACGCCGCGCCAGCGCGCTGCCAGATAATGGCCGAGCTCATGGATGAATATCAGCACCCCGAGCACCACGACAAAGGCGGCGATGCTGCGGAAGGGTTCAGGCAGAAATTCCAAGAGAAAGGCTCCTTAAACGGGCGCGATCAAACTAGGGCGGCACGCTTGGCGGCAATCAGCCCCGCTTCGGACCGCGCCGCCGCATCATGCGCCATAATGGTGGGCAGATCCGCGGCCTCTGGCGCGCCAAGGCGTGAGAGCGTTTCATCCACCACTGCCGCGATATCGAGAAAGCGGAGCCGTTTTTCAAGGAAGAGCCCGACCGCGATCTCATTCGCTGCATTCAGAATGGTGGGCGCGCCGCCCCCGGCGCAAAGCGCTTCCCGCGAAAGCCGAAGGGCCGGGAAGCGCACCGGGTCAGGTGCGAATAATTCAAGCTTGCCGAGCGCAATCAGATCAAGCGGCGGCACGGAAGCCGCCATGCGCGCGGGCCAGGCGAGCGCATGGGCAATCGGTGTGCGCATATCGGGCGTGCCAAGCTGCGCCAGCACGGACCCATCCGTGTACTGCACCAGCCCATGCACGGTGGATTGCGGATGGACCAAAACCTCGATCCGCGCTTCGGGCACCGGGAAAAGCCGCGCCGCTTCGATCAATTCCAGCCCCTTGTTGAACATGGTGGCGGAATCGACGCTGATCTTGGCGCCCATGGACCAGACCGGGTGGCGCACCGCGACTTCCGGCGTCACGGCGGCCATCTCGGCCAGCGTCATGGTCCGGCACGGCCCGCCCGAGGCAGTCAGGATGATTTTCGCAATCGCCGAGGGGTCGCGCATATCAAGCGCCTGGAAAATGGCGTTGTGTTCGCTATCCACCGGCAGGATGGTCGCGCCCCCGGCCCGCGCGGCGGCCAAAACGGGCTCCCCGGCGCAGACCAGGCTTTCCTTATTGGCAATCGCCATCACGCCACCACGCGCCAGCGCCGCCAAGGTAGCGGGCAGGCCGGCCGCACCCACAATGGCGGCCATGGTCCAATCGGCGGGCAGCCCCGCCGCCGCCACCACAGCTTTCGGCCCTGCCGAGACCTCCGTTGTCGTCCCGGCCAGGGCTTCCTTCAGGTCTTGGTATCGCGTGGCATCCGCCAGCACCGCGTGGCGCGCCTTGAGCCGCCGCGCCTGCGCTGCCAAGCCCTGCCAATCCCGCCC
>JADCFR010000268.1 GCA_020249415.1 Roseomonas sp.
ATCCAGCATGGGGATTTCCAAATCCATGAAGGCATATTCGCAGCCTGATGTGATCGTGGAGGATTTGGACGACGGATCATCCCCCGCCAGCGCCAACACCCCACCCAGCGGCGCGCTGCCGGCGGAATTGGCATGGCGTAGCACATCGCCCGAGCGATCCACGCCCGGCCCCTTGCCATACCAAATGCCGAACACGCCATCCAAACGCGCGCCGGGCGTCAGATGCACCTGCTGCGAGCCCCAAATGGCGGTCGCGGCAAGATCCTCATTCAAGCCTGGCTGAAACACTACATCATGGGCGCGCAGCCTTTCGGCCTGTCGCGCCAATTCCCGGTCAAAGGCGCCAAGCGGCGATCCGCGATAGCCGGAAATGAAGCCCCCGGTGCGAAAGCCAAGCGCCGCATCCATTTCCTGGCGCAGCATGGGCAGGCGCACCAGCGCATGCGTCCCCGTCAGCAAAACGGGGCCGGAGCGGGCTTCCCAACGTTCTTCGAGTGTCGCTTCTGGTCGGATGATACTTCCCATGGCCCCTATTGTGGCGATTTCCACTGCGAATGCCAATCGCTAAAATATGGCTTCAGGGTGCGAACTCGGCATGTGCAGCCACCTTGCCCTGCTTGTCTGGCAGGTCACGGGGCGGGTCAATCCACCCGCCCGTTATCTGGCAATACGCAACGCCGCATCAGCCGCTGATGTATCCTTCGAGTTGGCGAATGTGAAAGCTCTGATCCGAGATGATTTCCTTGACCAGATCACCAATGGAAAGGATGCCCACCACGTGATCATTCTCGACCACCGGCAAATGCCGGACGCGCCGTTCCGTCATCAGGGCCATGCAGGCGTCAACGCCCTGAGCAGGCGTTACATGCACGACTTTGGGCGTCATGATCTCGGCAACACGCGTTTCGTGGGAAGATTTGCCAAGCAGGATCACCTTGCGCGCATAATCGCGCTCGGAGAAAATGCCGACCAGGCGCGTGCCATCAAGCACAAGCAAAGCGCCGATATCATGCTCGGCCATCAGTTCAAGGGCCGCATAAACAGTGGCATCCGGCGCAACCGAGATGACACCTGCCATTTTTTGTTCCAACAGCTTACGTGCAGTCTTCATCTTCGCCTCTCCCTCAAGAGATCGATGGGCCGTCTGCCAGGGCCTGAGAACGGGCTTTCCGGGAGGCCCTTGTTGTTGCCTGTTCTGTAATTCTTTCAAGTCAGGGAAATCAAGCTTTTTCTATGTGTCGGCATCACGTGCTGCGCCTTGTGGCAGCGCCTTGGCCATAACATGGTTGCGATAATGCCGCGCCGCTGTGCACATGGTTGAACATAAAGGCGGACAAGTTCAGCGCCGAGCAAATGCGCGCCCGGGGCTTTTCTGGCGCTTGTAAGCATTTCGGCAAAGCTGGTCAGGCCCGCGCCCTGTTCCGCAAGGAGAAATTTTCGGTGCGGTTCAGCAAGGCGCGAGCGGAAGGCCGCCACGCCGTATTCGGCGAAAGCCTCAGCGGTTGGGCACGCGGTGAGCGGCATGATGCGTCGCCCCTTCGCCATGCGTGACCCATTGGCATGGCGGGGCCAATGCCCATCACCGAATAAGCGCTTAGTGCTGGCCCTCGGCCTGATCGAAATGGCTCTTGATGGTGTGGAAGATACACAGCACCCCAAAGCCGATCAGACCAAAGCCGAAAATGCTCATGCCGATATCCTTTGCGGCGGCGGCAGCGAAAAGGCCAAGCAAGGCGAGCAGGCCATAAAGGCCAAGGAAGAAAACGCGGGCACCGGTCATGGCGGTGGGTCCTTTCCAGGTTGATCGTCAAACAGGATCCGGGCGGCAGCGCCTTCCAGATCATCATATTGGCGTGAACGCAGCGCCCAAAGAAAGCCAACCAGGCCAAGCGCGCCCAACAGCAGCGAAACCGGCACCAGCAGGATCAGCGCTTCCATCTCAAGCCCTCCCCGCGCGCAAGGCATTGCCGATGACAATGAGTGAGGAGGAAGCCATGACCAGCGCTGCGATCAGCGGATTGACCAACCCGGCAATGGCAGCGGGCACGGCAATCACATTATAGGCGAGCGAAAAGCCGATATTCTGCCGCGCCAGAATTTGCGCGCGTCGTGCGAGGCGAATGGCATCCGGCAGCATGGCCAGGCCTTCGCGTTGCAGCACGATATCGGCGGTGGTCTGCGCAAGGTCTGTGGCACCCGCAGGGCTTGCGGCGACATGCGCGGCAGCAAGCGCGGCGGCATCATTGATGCCATCACCGACCATCAGTGGCTTGCGGCCAGCTTGCTTCAGGCTTTCGATATGCGCGGCCTTGGCGCGCGGATCAGCCTCGGCCTGCCAGACCGCAATGCCGGCTGCCTTGGCGGCGGCGGCAACCGCGCCGGGACCATCGCCTGAGAGCAATTCCACCGGCAGGCCAAGCGCCTTCAGATCAGCGACCGCTTGCGGCGCATCGGCGCGCAGCCGATCAGCAAAGCGAAACATCACCGGCGCGGCATCAGCACCAGCACGATAGACCAGCACCATGCCATCGCTGAAGCCAGCCACATCACAAAAGGCCGGTGAGCCCAAACGTGCCGTACCCGCTTGCAAGCCCTGTCCAGGAACCTCGCGCGTGCCTTCCATCAATGGCGCTTCCGGGCAGGCGCGCAGCAGCGCTTTCGCCAAGGGATGGCGAGACGCGCGCGCCATGCCCGCCGCATCACGCAACACCGCTGCATCCTGGCCTTCGGGGATCAGTACCGGGCGGCCTTCGGTCAGCGTGCCGGTCTTGTCCAGTACGGCGCAATCGGCCTCGCCCAAGCGTTCAAGTGCTGTCGCAGACGCCACCAGCACACCGCGTTTAAAAAGCGCTCCATTCGCCACCACCTGCACCGCGGGCACCGCAATCGCCAAGCCGCAAGGGCAGGTGATCAACAGCACGCAGACCGCATTCACCAAGGCTTCCTGCCAGAGCGCGCCAAATCCCACCCACCACAACAGAAAAGTCGCAGCGGCGATGGCATGCGCAATCGGCACATAATACCGCGCCGCATGATCCGCGATGGAAACAAAGCGGCCCTTGGATTGTTCGGCGGCTTCCAACAACCGCGCCATGGCAGCCAGGGAGCCATCGCGCGCCGGTGCTGTTACTTCCAGCGTAAAGGGCGCGCCCATATTCACCGCCCCTGCCGGCAAGGCGACACCTGCGGCAAAACCGCGCGGCAGGCTTTCACCGGTAATCGCTGCTGTGTCCAACAGGGTTTCAACTTGCGCCCGGCCATCCAGGCGGAGCGCCTCACCGGCCGCGATCTGCAAAGCCTGCCCCGCTTCCACGGACGCCACAGGCACCAGCCGCGTTGTACCATCGCCTGCCAGCAGCGCCACCATGCCATCCTGCAGCGCGAGCACTTCCGCCACCGCCTGCCGCGCCTTCCTGCGCGCCGCACGATCCAAAACGCGGCCCGCGAGCAATAGTGCCAGCAAGGCCGTTGCACCATCGAACCAGGTATAGGGGCCGTTGCGGAAGGTCTCGACCAGGCTCATGCCCGCAGTCGCCAGCACGCCAAGCGAGACCGCCATATCCATATTCACGCGCCCCGCGCGCAAGGCCGCAGCGGCGGAACGATAGAAGGGCATGCCCGCCACCAGTACCGTCGGCAGGCCAATCAGCGCTGCCAGCCAATGCATGAATTCGCGCGTATGCGCGCCCATATCCTCGCCGACCCAAACGGCGATGGACACCAGCATGACATTCATCGCACCAAAGGCAGCAATGCCCAAGGCGCGGATCAGCGCGCGGCCTTCGGCATCCTCGGTCGCGCGCATACAGGCAGGCGTGTAGGGCGCCAGCCGAAACCCAAGACGCGACAGCAGCGCAATCAAGTCATTGCCGCGTGACGGGGCACCACGCCAACGCAGATCGAGCCGTCGTGTCGAGAAGGCAACCCGCGCCTTGATCACATCCGGTTCCGCTGCCAAAGCCTGTTCCACCAACCAGACACAAGCGCCACAAGTAAGGCCCGAGATCATGAGATCGAGCGCTTTCACATCATCCGCATCTTCGCGGATCAAGGGCAACGCATCAAAAACGGGCGGTGCGGCTTCAGGGCGCAGCGCACCATCAGCAGCCTCGCGCCGGCGATAAAACGCATCCAGGCCAAGGCCGCGCACCAGGCCGTAAGCCGCCTCACACCCCGTGCAGCAAAAGCGCCCCTGACCAGGCGCCAGCGCCGCGCCGCAATGGACGCAGGCGGCCGCACTTTGCGGCGCTTCAGCAATCAAGGGGAGCTTGAGGTCGGTCATGGCAGGATGAAGCGCTTGCGCAGATCAAAAGCCGTGCCGGCTTCATCGAAGAAGGTCAGCCGCGCTTCCCATTGCCCGGCGCGGAGTGATTCCAACCGCGCCGCGAAACGCCCATGGCCAGTTGCATTGAAGCCGAGCGGTACTTCCACCCCTTCCAACGGGCGCAGCATGATGCCCTCAACCCGGCCATGGAGTGGTTGTTGCTGAGCGTCCCGCATCACAAGGCGCAGTGTGCCGGCATCGAGCGTGATTTCGCCGCGCCAACCCAGCGCATCCTGCCGCGCGGCTTCCGCCAGCACCAGATCATAACCGCGGCCGCGTTCATAGGCGCGTGGCACGGTCACGCC
>JADCFR010000269.1 GCA_020249415.1 Roseomonas sp.
GAAATTCTCCGGCACTGTGCGCAACCGCATCGGGCGTGATCTCGGCTTGCTTGAAGAAAACGCCTATCGCTTCTGCTGGGTGACGGATTTCCCGATGTATGAACGGAATGAAGACACCGGCCAGATCGAATTCAGTCACAATCCTTTCTCCATGCCGCAAGGCGGGCTGGAGGCGCTGAATTCCATGGACCCCTTGGACATCAAGGCCTTCCAATACGACATTGTCTGCAATGGGATTGAGCTTTCATCTGGTGCCATCCGCAATCATCGCCCGGATATCATGATCCGCGCCTTTGAAATCGCGGGCTATCCGGCGGAGGAGGTGGAGCATCGCTTCGGCGGCATGTTGAATGCCTTCCGCTATGGCGCGCCACCGCATGGTGGCTCGGCCCCTGGCATTGACCGGATTGTGATGCTGATTGCCGATGAACCCGCGATCCGGGAAGTGATCCTGTTCCCGATGAACCAACAGGCCGAGGATTTGATGATGGGCGCCCCGGCCCGCGTGCCGCCAGAACGCTTGAAGGAATTGCACATCAAGCTTGACGTGCCGCCGGTGAAGGGTGGCAAGCCGGGCTGATCCGGGGGGTACGAAACTTTATTGTGAAAGATCAATTCTGATCCGCTGAAATCGGCTATATGAGCCGAAAGCGGCCCCTGCCGCCTGGAGTATCCGATGCGGTTTTCTGCCCTTTTGGCCTTTGCCTTGTTGCTGCCCGCCACCCCTGGCCTTGCCCAGGGGGCGAAGGACGCGCCCGCCGCCGCGCCGCTGGCGCCACTCACGGCACGCGCGCTGGCCTCCCATCGCGGGGTTTACAGCCTGACGCTGGATCGTGCGCGGGAGAATGCTGGCATTGTCGAGGTTTCCGGCGCCATGCTCTATGAGTTGATTGATGCTTGCGAAAGCTGGACCACGCGCCAGCGCTTCAGCATGAAGCTTCGCAATCGCGAAGGCACGGAACTTGAAACCGGGTCCGATTACGCCACGCTGGAATCGATGGATGGCCGGACGCTCCGCTTCAGCCTCACGCAGGTGACGCAAGGCGCGGTTTCCAGCCGAGTCGCCGGTCAGGCCGAACTGGGTCCCGATGGCAGCGGCGTGGCGCGCTATAGCGAACCGGAAGCGAAGGAATTGCCCATCCCGCCGGGGACGCTGTTGCCGAATACGCATACCATCGCCGCGCTGAATGCCGCGCGTGCCGGCCAGCGCCTGCTGGTGGCGCCGATTTTTGATGGCACCTCGGCCGATGGCGCGCAGCAGACAACGACATTCCTGTCGCCCTGGCAGGGGCCGCAGCCAGTGCCTGAAGCGCCGAGCCTTGCCGCGCTTGGCTCGTCACGCATGCGCATCGCGTTTTTCGAACCCGATGCCGAACAGGCCGGTGGGGCGAGCACGCCATCCTACGAAGTCTCGCTCCGCTATTTCGAAAATGGCGTCGCGGACGACATGATTATGGATTTCGGCGATTTCACCGTGCGCGCCAAGCTGGTGCGGCTGGAAGAAGCGCCGGGCGGCTGCTGAGCCACCCTAAACCCGCCGCAGATTCCACAAAAACGGGTTCGGCCCTTGCAGCACGCCAGTCAGATCGCGCCGGAAAGCGGTGCGTAGCCGAAACAAACCGGTCGGCGCGAAGGGCAGCGCTTCCCAGGTGATTTCCTGCAAGCGGCGCATCGCCGCGTTTTGCGCCGCCTGATCATCGGCGTTGATCCAGGCTTCCACCTGTGCTTCTGCTGCCGCGTCCATTGGCCAACCTGGCCAGGCAGCTTGCCCATTCATGCGAATGGCGAAGCTGACGGCAGGATTGGCGATGGTCGCCGCCGGGCCATTGGTATTGTGCAAATGCCAGCCGCCTTGCGCCGGCGGGTTGCGGTTATTGCGCCGCGCCAGAATGCTCGCCCAATCGCTTTCAATCGGCTGCATGTTCACGCCCAATCTCCGCATCAATTCCACCGTCAGGCGGCCCTGTTGCGTCACGGCGGGGAAATCGCTTGGGTTGATGTGAATGATGGGCTCGCCCGCGTAACCCGCTTCGCGCAGCGCCAGACGCGCACGTTCCATCGCCGCTTCGCCGCGCGCGGCGGGCGGGAATTCTACCACGCCTGGCAGGCCGCAGGGGAACATGGCGTGGCATTCCTGCCAGTCCCCTGGCAGTGCGACCGCCGACATGAAATCCGATTGCACGATCACATCACGAATGGCGCGGCGCACGCGCACATCATTGAAGGGCGGGTGCAAATGATTGAAGCGCAGAAAACCCAAAAACCCGTTCGGGTCATAAACCTGGGTCTGCGTATTGCGGTCCCGTTCCAGCACCGGCACCAGATCGGGCAGCGGATATTCGATCCAGTCAATCTCACCGGTGCGGAGCGCCGCCGCCGCCGTACCGCCATCTGGAATCCAGATCATCTCAAGCCGATCAAAATGCACGCGCTTGCCGCCTGAAGCGGCCTCGGCGGGTTCATCGCGCGGCACGTAAGCGTCATTGCGCGCATAATGGCTGCGGGCGCCTTGCACATATTCATTGGCCATGAAGCGCCACGGCCCGCTGCCGATCATGTGTTCCAGGCCAAGCGACCGATCACCGGGATTTTGCGCAATGCGTTCCGGCATCATGAAACAGGGTGAGGCGCCTGGCTTGGCTAGTGCATCAAATAGCGCGGGGAAGCGCCGATGCAGGCGAAATTCAATGCTGCGATCATCGGTGGCGGAAAGCTCTGCCGTCGCGCGCATCAGGATTTGGCCGAAGCCATCGCGGCTGGCCCAGCGCTTGATGCTCGCCACGCAATCGGCGGCGCGTACCGCTTCGCCATCATGCCAGCGGAGCCCCTCACGCAGGCGAATGGTCACGCGCCTGCCGTCATCCTCAACACTATGGCCTTCCGCCATTTGCGGGCGCGGCTGC
>JADCFR010000027.1 GCA_020249415.1 Roseomonas sp.
CGCCAGGCCGCGCTTGGCCAACGCCACTGCCGGCGCCAGCACGTCCTTGATCGGCATGCGGCCATGGCGCGCATGTAATTCCATATAGCCCGCAACCGCCGAAGGGATGGCGAAGGAAAGCGGGCCATGCACATTGCGGTCTTCCAAGACCTCCGGCCAGGTGAACAAATCCGCCTTCATCTTGCCGGTCATGGGGTAGGCGGAAGGCTTCAAGCCGCGCGGGGAAACCGGGCCGAAATCAAAAGTCTCGGCCGCGCCGCCCGGCGACATCACCTGCGCGAAGCCAATGCCGCCCAGGCCGCTATTCCAGGGTTCCAGCGTCGCCAGCGCAAAGGCGGTCGCCACCGCGGCATCGGCCGCCGTGCCGCCGGCTTCCAGAATGGCCACACCCGCTTCGGCGGCGCCGCGCGCCTGGGACGCCACCATGCCCTTGCGGCCAGAGGCTGCGGGCTTCGTGACATGCCAATGCTGAGAGGTGTGACGCGGCGGGGTCCAGGCCATGATCGGGTTTCCTCGAGTTTTTGCGCCCCTAGCCTTGCGCCGCTTGGGCCTCCCGGCAACCCCCCGCCCCGTTTGCCCCGCCGTGCCTTTCCTTTTATGGAACCCCCCGGATTCTACGGGCGGGCCAAGACCCGCCCCCTTCTGCGGGGAGCGTTTGGATGTCTGCATCAAAGGGGCTTTTTGTTGCCCCCATTCTAAAGAATTTCATTGAAACCGAAGCCCTGCCCGGCACGGGGGTAGAGCCCGCGCGCTTTTGGGACGCGATGGAACGCACCCTGCGTGAGATGGCGCCGAGCAATGCCGCGCTGCTCGCCAAGCGCGATGAATTGCAGGCTAAGATTGATGCTTGGCATCGCGCCAACCCCGCCAAGCCGATTGATCAGGCGGCCTATACCGCCTTCCTCAAGGAAATCGGCTATTTGCTGCCGGAACCCGCGAGTGTGACGGTTGCGACCACCGATGTGGATGCCGAGATCGCCTCCATGGCCGGGCCGCAGTTGGTCGTGCCGGTTTCCAATGCGCGTTATGCGCTGAATGCCGCCAATGCGCGCTGGGGCAGCCTTTATGATGCGCTTTATGGCACGGATGCCATCCCTGGCGCGGCCTCGGGCAAGGGCTATGACCCGGAACGCGGTGCCAAGGTGATTGCCTATGCGCGCGGCGTATTGGATAGCGCCGTGCCGCTGGCGAAGGGATCGCACGCCGATGCCACGGGCTACCGGATTGAAGGCGGTGCGCTCGAAATCACGTTGAAGGATGGCAGCAAGACAGGCCTCGCACGGCCTGGCCAATGCGTGGGGTATCTGGGCGCGCCGCATGCGGTGTCTTCGCTGCTATTCGTCAATAACGGCCTGCATATCGAAATGCGGCTGGACCGCGCGCATCCGATTGGCAAGACCGATGCGGCGGGCATTGCCGATGTCGCCTTGGAAAGCGCGCTGACCACCATTCAGGATTGCGAGGATTCCGTCGCCGCCGTGGATGCGGAAGACAAGGTCGCGGTCTATCGCAATTGGCTTGGCCTGATGCGCGGCGATCTGGAAGCGCGTTTTGAGAAGGGCGGCAAGACGATGGTCCGCCGCCTCAATCCGGATCGTGTGTTTCAGCGCCCGGCAGGTGGCGGCATGACGCTGCATGGCCGTTCGGTCATGCTGGTGCGCAATGTCGGCCACCACATGATGATTGATGCGGTGAAGCTGGATGGCGCTGAGGTGCCGGAAACCATTCTGGATGCCTTCTGCACATCCGTCATTGCCATGCATGATATTCGCGGCAAACGGCTCAATTCGCGCGCCGGCAGCGTGTACATCGTGAAGCCCAAGATGCATGGGCCGGAAGAAGTGGCCTGGGCGGATACGCTTTTCGCCCGTGTGGAAGATGCGCTTGGCCTGAAGCGCGCCACACTCAAGATGGGCATCATGGATGAGGAACGCCGCACCACGGTGAATTTGAAAGCCTGCATCGCGGCGGCCAAGGATCGCGTGGTCTTCATCAATACGGGCTTCCTGGATCGCACCGGCGATGAAATCCACACCGCCATGGAAGCGGGCGCCGTCATTCGCAAGAATGACATGAAGGGCGCTGCCTGGATCAAGGCCTATGAGGATTGGAATGTGGATACTGGCCTTGCCTGTGGGCTGCGCGGGCGTGCGCAGATCGGCAAGGGCATGTGGGCCATGCCGGATGCCATGGCGGCGATGCTCGACCAAAAGGTGGGCCACCCCAAGGCGGGCGCTTCCACCGCCTGGGTGCCATCACCCACGGCGGCGACCTTGCATGCGCTGCATTATCATCAGGTGAGCGTTGCCGACCAACAGGATGAAATCACCAAGGGCGGTCGGCGTGCGAAGCTGGATGATATCCTGACCGTGCCACTGGCGCGCGATACGAACTGGTCCCCCGCCGATGTGCAGGCGGAATTGGACAATAACGCGCAAGGCATTCTGGGCTATGTGGTGCGCTGGGTGGATCAGGGTGTTGGCTGTTCCAAGGTACCGGACATCAATGATGTCGGGCTCATGGAAGACCGCGCCACCTTGCGCATCAGCAGCCAGCATATCGCCAATTGGCTTCGCCATGGTGTGGTGAGCGAAGCGCAGGTGATGGAAACCATGAAGCGCATGGCGGCCGTGGTGGATCGGCAGAATGCCGGCGATGCGGCCTATCGGCCCATGGCGCCGGCCTTTGATGGCCCGGCCTTCAAGGGCGCTTGTGATCTGGTGTTGAAGGGCCGCGAACAGCCCAATGGCTATACGGAATTTGTGCTGACGGCACGGCGGCGGGAAGCCAAGGCAGCCGGGTAATCGCCGCGCGCCGCTTGTCTTTCCGGGCAAGCGGCGCAAGCATGATGCGAAGCGGGGGCGGTGAGCTTCCGCGCAGGAGGAACGCATCATGGATTTTTCAGGCAAGGCAGGCATTGTGACAGGCGGCGCCAATGGCATAGGTGCTGCGGTGGCGCGTGGTTTTGTGGCACGCGGCGGCAAGATCGTGATTGTGGATCGCGACACTGCCGCCGGTGAGGCTTTGGCGGCATCCCTTGGCGCAGCCGCCCTGTTTCGCGCCGCTGATGTCACCAAAGCCGCGGATGTTGCCGCCTATGTGAAGGCCGCGCAGGATCGTTTCGGCGCCATTGATTGCTTCCACAATAATGCCGGCATTGAAGGCCGTGTGGCGCGCCTCGCGGAATATGAGGAAGCCGTTTTCGATCAGATCATGGCGGTCAATGTGAAGGGCGTGTTTTTGGGCCTGCGCCATGTGCTGCCGGTGATGATTGCCGCCGGGCGCGGCGCGGTGGTCAATACCGCCTCCATCGCCGGGCTGGTGGGCTCTCCAGGCATGGCCG
>JADCFR010000270.1 GCA_020249415.1 Roseomonas sp.
CCGCAGCACCGCCCGTAATCTCTGTTGCATTGGCAAGGATGCGCAGCACCTCCGCAAAGGCGAGCGTGACCAACGCGAAATAGGATCCGCGCAGCCCGGCGCGAAACACCATCGCGCCTATCGCATAGCCAAGCAGCGCGGCGGCGGCGATGCCGAAGGCGGCGGCGGGATAGGCATTCACGCCAAAGCGCTGTTGCAGAATGGCACTGACATAAGCGCCCATGCCGAAAAACGCCGCATGGCCGAAGGAATACTGCCCGCCATAACCACCAAGCAAATTCCACCCCTGCGCCGCGATTGCCAGGATCAGGGTAAAGACCAGAAAATTCAGCACCACATTGCTGGTTACGAATAGCGAAACCAGCACGGCGGCCAGCAGAAAGCCCAGAATGGGCAGGGTGTCGCGGGTGGTCATGCGCGCGCCCCAAACAGCCCGGTCGGGCGCAGCAGCAGGACCAGAATGAAGATCAGGAATATCCCGATCTGCCCAAGGCTATCGCCAAAATAAAGGCCGGAGAGGCTTTCGACCACGCCAATGAACAGCCCTCCCAATAGCGCGCCCGTTACGCTGCCCATGCCACCCAGCACCACAATCGTGAAAGCCACCAGCACAAAGGCATTGCCCACGCGGGGCGAGACATAAAAGGACGGCAGCAACAAACAGGCCGCAATGGCAAGACAGGCCGTACCGATGCCAAAAGTGACCGCATAGATGTGTGCCACATCAATGCCGACCAAAGCCGCACCGGTGCGTTCCTTTGCCACCGCGCGAATGGCGCGCCCGGTATCGGTGCGGGTCATCAACACGAACAACAAGGCGGCCAGCAGCAGGGTCACGCCAAAGCCGATCAGGCGCGGGACGGAGAGCAGCACATCGCCAAGCTCAACCATGGACATGGCATAGGGCAGGCGGATCGTCATGGTGTCCGACCGGAAAATCGCCAGCATGGCATTTTCGATAATGATCGAAAGGCCAAGTGTCACCAGCAACATATTGGAATCATCGCCACGGCTCGCGGGCCCGATCACCAGGCGCTGTACCAGATAGCCCAGCACAAAAAACAACCCCGCCAACGGGACGATCGCCGCGTAAGGGTCAAGCCCAAAGACGCCATGTGCGACAAAGGCCGCATACATCGCCAGCGTCAGCAACGCGCCATGGGCAAAGTTGATGATATGCAGCACGCCGTAAACCAGCGTGAGGCCAAGCGCCACCAGCCCATAAACGGCCCCCATCAGGAGGCCGTTTGCCACGGCCTCCAGCAGAATTTCGGGCGGGTAGCCCATCTCAACCGGTGACTGGGAAGACCGGCTGGGCGTCCGCAAAATCGCGCGGGAAAATCACCTTGATATCGCCATTCTGCACTTGCGTATTGACCGGCTTGCCGCCCTGGTTCTGACCATTGACGAATTGTGTCGGCCCATAAGGCATGATGTGGCTATCAAAAGCCGGGCCCGTTGCCGCCAGCGCCTGAATCAACGCACCACGATCCGCCCGGCCCGCGCGTTCCAGCGCATCGGCAAACAGCATCACGGCGGAATAATTCAGCGGCACATTGTACAGCCAAAAGCGGTTCTGCGCTTCCACGCGCCGGCGCAATTCGGCAGTTTTTGGTTTGCGCGGATCGGCCCAATGGTTGCAATCCATCACCAGATTGGCTGCTTCCGGGAATTCCCGTACGAAGCGGAAATTGGAAGCCGCGCCGTTCAGGATGCAATAAATGCCCTTTGGCCGAATGCGCCGCTGTTGCAAGGTTTGCGACAGCAGCACGAATTCCGCGTAATAGGATGACGGGATGATCAGATCAGGATTAAGCGCCCTGATCCGCAGCGCCACATTGGACATATCGCGCGAAGGCGTTGGGTGCGCGATTGTCTCCAGCACCTGAAAGCCACGCTTGGGCAATTCGGCATTCAACAGCCGCGCCATGCCGGACCCGAACAAGCCATCCTCATGCACAATCACGGCGCTGCGGGCAGGCTTGCCAGCAGCGTCATTGATCGCGACCAGATTATCCAAGGCCGTCTCGGTCACCGTGCCAAAGCCAGGCCCAAAGCGGAAAGTATTCGTCAAGCCGCGTGAGACGATCTGATCCGACACGCCCACATCCACAATATAGGGCAGATCGTAGCGCGATGCGGCCTGGGAAGCGGCCAGGCAGATCGGGCTTGCGAAGCCGCCCACAATCGCGAGCACGCCTTCGGCCTGCATCTTCTCAACCTCGGCCACGCCACCATCGGGGGTGGAGCGTGCATCGCCGAACACCATTTCAATCGGCGCGCCGCCCAAAGCCTTGATGCCGCCGCCGGCATTGATATCGGCAATGGCAAGCTCCGCCCCCAGGCGGCCATATTCGCCATCCTGCGCCAGCGCGCCGGTCACGGGCTGGATGATGCCAAGCTTGATGGCGCGGGGCTGGGCCTGCGCAATGGCGGGTGCCGCGAGCATCGCGGGGGCGGCCAGCAGCGCCTGCCGCCTGGAAAGGCTGAATGAAGACATTGGAGACTCCCCTGTTATGACCCGAAAATGGTCATGCCCCAGGCTTTGCCAATGGGCCAGAGGGGATTGGCTATATTTGCGCAGAAAAATACCCATTCCTGGGTTCTCGTGGTGCGATTCATGCTACCCCTTCCCGGATCAGAACTGTCCCAGCGCACCACTGGCCTTATGTTTGGTGGGCCGATTCACGCTGCTGTCGGGAACCGACAGCAGCGACCGGACCACTAGTTGGCCTCTTCAACCGCCCGCCACGGCAAACGCCGCGCCAAAGCGCGCATCTGCGTCGCCATCATGGCCGCCGGTTGGTCCAGGGAGGCTGACATGTTTTTGTCAACTGGCCATTTCACGCCAGCTTACCGAATTGTACCCATCCATATTCATTTGTCGTTGCGATTTTTTTTACCGAATCAGGCGACACTGCGGCCCGTGAACGCGCGATCCCCCCAGGGCTTCAAGGAATTCAATCCGAAGCTCTTTGAACCAGCCACTTTTGTTGAACGCGGTGTCAATCTGCCGTTCACGACACCCATTTTGCTGGGCGCACGCGCTCGGCCGCAGGAAGACGCCTCTGGATTGGAAGTGATTATCGCCAATCCTTCCGGGGGGGACGGTGTCTATATCCTGCCCTGGGCGTCGATTCCCCAAATCTGCACCCCCACGCTGCATGATCGGCGGCTTTGGCAATTGCTACGCGATCGGACTTCGATCACCCCCAAAAGCGTGCAGGAAGCCGCAGAGACCGCCGCCCTGGAAGGCCTGGCAGGTCGTGGCCCTGCTGCCGCCGTGCAGGAAGCAAGGCTGGCGCGTGAGGCGCGGCGCAAGCGAATCAATTTTGGCTTGTTGTTAAACCTGATCAAGCGCACCGAAGGGCCCGACCCCATAGGCCCGCCGCCCGAATTGGACGAACCTAGGCAATTGATGATCCGCAGCCAGCGCGCCGTGGCGCGCTGCGCGACACAATTGCGCACAACCACAGAAGCGGTGGCCGCAGCGCTTGAAGAATTAGCAAAGGCCTTCAACGGCTTCGGCCTGCCGCAGGACAATCAACCTGCACCCGCGCGCCATTTGCTTTCGGAATTGGGCCGGACCGCGCAATCAGTATCCAGTTGGCACGCGGAATTTTCCGATCCAACAAATGCCGCAAC
>JADCFR010000271.1 GCA_020249415.1 Roseomonas sp.
ATTAAGAAACAGGAGGCTGCGAAGTAATGCCTCTGTTTAACGCACGCCTGATTGAGAAGAACATTAAAAACCCGAAGCCCCTGCCAACGGAGCATGAGGCCGTTCTAACTGCATGGGCAGAAAATTTAGCCAAAGGCATTTACGACAGCGAAACTAAAAACGATGGCCAATTCATCCAGCGTATAGCCGACAGCCAGCTTCGCCGCGACCTTGGCAATGGGAAAACCGGTGGCCTTGGACGCCAGCGCGGAAGACCGCGAAACGCGCGGGTTCATTTCAATGATCACCATGCGCCCATCGGCCGGGTTGATGCCGAATTGCACATTGGACCCGCCAGTATCCACGCCGATTTCACGCAAGCAGGCGATGGAGGCATCGCGCATGCGCTGATATTCCTTATCGGTCAGCGTCAGCGCGGGCGCGATGGTAACCGAATCACCCGTATGCACGCCCATCGCATCCAGGTTTTCGATGGAACAGATGATGATGCAATTATCCGCGCGGTCGCGGACCACTTCCATTTCAAACTCTTTCCACCCCAGCACACTTTCTTCCACCAGCACTTCCGTGGTCATGGAAGCGGCCAGACCGGCCGAGACGATTTGTTCGAATTCTTCGCGGTTATAGGCAATGCCGCCGCCGGTGCCGCCCAAAGTGAAGGATGGGCGAATGACGCAGGGCAGGCCCACGATTTTGAGCGCGTCCCAGGCTTCGGCCATGGTATGGGCGATTTCGCTTTTCGGGCTTTCAATGCCGATTTTTGCCATGGCGTCACGGAATTTCTGACGATCCTCGGCCTTGTCAATCACCTCGGCCTTCGCGCCAATCAATTCGCAGCCGTATTTTTCGAGCACACCCGCTTCCGCGAGCTTGAGTGAGGTATTGAGCGCGGTCTGCCCGCCCATGGTCGGCAGCAGCGCATCCGGGCGTTCCTTGGCGATGATTTTCTCGACAATTTCCGGCGTGATCGGTTCGATATAGGTGGCATCCGCCAGCCCCGGATCGGTCATGATCGTGGCCGGGTTGGAATTCACCAAAATGACGCGATAGCCCTCGGCCCGCAGTGCCTTGCAGGCTTGCGCGCCGGAATAATCGAATTCGCAGGCCTGGCCGATGACGATCGGCCCGGCGCCGATGATCATGATGGATTTGATGTCTGTACGTTTCGGCATGGTTCAGGGCCTTGAGGTTTGCAGCAGGGTGAGAAGGGGTTTCATGCGCGGCTTTCGGTGGCGAGCTTGAGCGCGATCAGCGCAAGCGCACCGCCCAAAATCCAACGCTGTGCGGCCATCCAGGTGGGGTTTTCGCTGAGAAAGCGCGAAACCCCGGCAGCGCCGTAAATCAACAAGCCATCGAAGATGATGGCGATGGCAATTTGTACCGCGCCCAGCGCGATGCCTTGCAGGAAAACATCACCGCGCGCGGGGTCAATGAAGGGCGGCAGCACGGCAACATAGAAAATCGCGACTTTCGGATTGAGCGCGGCGGTAGCGAAGCCAACACCAAATAGCCGCGATGCCGGTTCGCGTGGCATGGGGCGCGCAGCAAAGATCGGCTGCCCACCGGGGCGCAAACATTGCCACGCGAGAAACGCCAGATACGCCGCACCACCAATGCGCAAAACATCCCAGGCATAGGGAATGGCGAATAGTGCCGCCGTAATGCCCGCCGCTGCGCAGAGCATGATGACCAGCGACCCGCATTGGCAGCCGATCAGCGAAATCATCCCGGCGCCAACACCCTGCGCCAAAGACCGCGAGACAAGATAGAGCATATTCGGCCCCGGCGTGGCGGCGAGGCCGAGGGAAAGGGCCGCGAAGATCAGTAGGGTTTCGAGGGTGGGCATTAGTGCTGGTCTCGCCAATCCGGCATTGTCCGTTTCATGAACTGGTCAAACAGCGGGACGGTGAAGGCGGTACCGCCAAAGGCCGGGCCATAAATCATGCCTTTGCGAATCAGGCCGCTACGAAGCGGCCCTGCGGCTTGTACGCGGATGCCAAGCAAATCCGCGATATCACCGGAACGATGCGGCCCGGGGCCAAGTTCTGCCATGGCTCGGAGATATGATTTCTCCCTGGGGGTCAGCCTGTCAAAGCGGACTCGAAAGAAGCTGCGATCCAGCTTCGCAATCGCCTCGGCGGTTGCGGTATGAACATCTGCGGCAGTGATGGGCGATGCCTCTGCCAAATTCCAGACCGTGTATCCCCACTCCTGAAGGAAGAAAGGATAGCCCTTGGTCACATGAAACAAGGCTTCGAGCGCTTCTTCGGTGAAGCTCACGCCTGCCGCATCGGCCGGTTCAGCCAGGGCGCGGCGTGATTCCTCGGCCGATAGCGGACCGATCTCCGGAAAATCGAATAGGCGTTCGGCATAGGATTTTGAGCGGCCAGTAATGCCAATGACCTGCGGCAAGCCGGCCGCAAGCATGACAATCGGCAGCCGCTGCTGCGCCGCGCGGTGCAGTGCCATGATCAGCGCGCTCATTTCGATTTCACTGACATATTGCAGCTCATCAATCAGCAGCGCGATTGCCGCTTGGCGTGATGCCGCTGCCTGCCCAAGGGCGACAAGCAAGTCAGGAAGGTCGGTTTCCAGATCGCCGCTATCGGCGATGCCTTTTTCCGGATCAACATCCAGGACCAGTTCGAAGTCACCATGTTTCAGCTTGAGGCTCGAGATGAAGCTTCGGAACACGCGCAAGCCGCGCTTAACGGCCTCGCTCAAGCTTCCCACGCGGTCCAATTCCAGTAACAAGCGTCGAATTTGCGGGGCAAGGAGTTGCGGGAGGGGTGTTTGCTCTCTTGCTTCAATCAAGGATGTCCGAAACCCGAGCTCCTCCGCCATTTCCTGAAGCCGCACCAGCAAGACGGTCTTGCCGACCCCACGCAGCCCGGTGGCGATGAAGCTTTTTTCAGGCTTGCCTGCGCGGACCCTTTGCAGCACGACCTCCGCACGCGCCAGGAATGCCGCGCGCCCCGCCAATTCCGGGGGCGGCGTGCCGGCGCCTGGGGCGAAGGGGTTGCGGATGGGGTCCATGCTTTATAAGGAGATTACCAAATTATACGCCCAAAAACCCATAACTTGATAAACTCCTTCTAACTCCTACCCCTGCACCGAATACCCACCATCCACCGGGATCGCGACCCCGGTGATGAAAGCTGCCGCATCGGAAGCGAGGAAAGCTGCCACCCCCTCAAAATCCCCAGGCGCGCCCCAGCGCTTGGAAGGCGTGCGCGCCAGCACATTATCATTCAGCCCGGCCATATCCTGCCGCGCCTTGCGCGTCAGGTCCGTATCAATCCAACCAGGCAGGATCACATTCACGGTAATGCCATCAGCGGCCCAGGCGACGGCGGTGGACTTCGTCATTTGCACCACGCCGCCCTTGGACGCGCCGTAAGCGACATGCAAAGGCAGGCCAAAGATGGACAGCATGGACCCGTTATTGATCACGCGCCCGCAACCATGCGCCTTCAAATACGGATAGGCCGCTTGGGAGGCCAACATGCCGCTGGTCAGGTTGGTATTGATGATGGTGTGCCAGTCTTCCAGCTTATAGGTTTCTGGCCGGTTGCGGATATTCGTGCCCGCATTATTCACCAGAATATCCAAACGGCCGAGCCGCTTCGCGGTTTCTTCCACCATAGCGGTAATGGATGCAGGGTCGGTCACATCCACGGCGATGCTTTCCGCCTTGGCGCCCAGCGCACGCAGGCCCGCCACCGCTGCTTCATTCTTCGCGGCATTGCGGCCCGCCACCATCACGGTTGCACCGGCTTTTGCAAGGCCCGTTGCCATGCCAAGCCCAATGCCGCCATTGCCGCCCGTGACCAGCGCAACACGGCCGGTCAGATCAAACATCTTGTTCATGCCTTGGCCCTTTCGATCATTTCAACGAAGCGGTGAAACAGATAATGGCTGTCGGAAGGGCCGGGGCTCGCTTCCGGGTGGTATTGCACGGAAAAGGCCGGGCGATCGGTCGCCGCAATGCCTTCATTCGTGCCATCGAACAGAGAGATATGCGTGACCTTCGCATTGCCCGGCAGGCTTTCCGGGTCCACCGCAAAGCCGTGATTCTGGCTGGTGATTTCGACCTTGCCGGTGGTGAGGTCCTTCACCGGCTGATTGGCGCCGCGATGCCCGCGCGTCAGCTTGAAGGTGCGCGCCCCAAGGGCGAGGGACAGCAATTGATGCCCCAGACAAATGCCAAAGACCGGCAGCTTCTTGTCCAGCACGGCGCGAATGGCGGGCAGCGCATAAGTGCCGGTTGCCGCCGGATCGCCAGGGCCATTTGACAGGAACACCCCATCCGGCTTTTGCGCGAAAATCTCCTCGGCCGAGGCAGTGGCGGGCAGCACCACCACATCGCAGCCGGCGGAAGCCAGGCAGCGCAGGATATTGCGCTTGGCGCCGTAATCCATCGCGACAACGCGGTATCTCGGCGCGGTTTGGCGGCCAAAGCCGCTGGGCCAGGCCCATTCGGTTTCATCCCAGCGATAGCTCTGCCGGCAGGTCACATCCTTCGCCAGATCCATGCCCTCCAGCCCCGGCCAGCCGGCGGCTTCGGCGCGAAGGGTCGCGATATCAAACTTCCCATCCACGCGGTGGCACAAAACGCCATTGGGCGGGCCGCCATCGCGGATGCGCGCGGTCAGCGCGCGGGTATCAATGCCGGCAAGCCCAGGCACGCCGTGGGAAACCAGCCAAGCGTGCAAATGCCGCGTTGCGCGGTAATTGGCCGGTTCCGTCACATCCTGTTTCACGATCAGCCCGCGTGCGGCGGGTGTGAGGGCTTCGATATCTTCCTGATTGGTGCCGACATTGCCGATATGGGGGAAGGTGAAGGTAATGATCTGCCCGGCATAGGAAGGATCGGTCAGGGTTTCCTGATAGCCGGTCATGCCCGTGTTGAAGCAAATCTCGGCCACCGCCTTGCCCTCGGCCCCGAAGCCGCGGCCCCAAAAGACGCTGCCATCAGCCAGCACCAGGCAGGCGGTGGCGCCAGGGGGGGCGGTATCAGCCATGGGAAGGGGCTCCGTTTTCGGGGTGTCAGAGGGGCCGACGGGCATATCGGCCAGGGTCAGGCCTGTCGCGGTCAGGATGGCGGGCCAATGTTTTGTGGGAATGGCCTTGGATTGCCGCCATTTGCGAATGGCTTCCGTGCCGACGCCGCAGCGCTCGGCCGCGGCTTCAGAACCGCCCAGAAGGGCGATGATATCTTCGACGCTGCGCATGGTATGGGCTTATCCGGGAAAAAACTTCCCAGGGCAAGGAAAAACTAGGGGGTGGGAAATTTCCTCCCCTGATTTATTCGCGAGCGAGCCGCGCCATCAGGCCCCCCAGGCGCGGCATGGCGGCCTGGATGCTGGCCTCGGTAA
>JADCFR010000272.1 GCA_020249415.1 Roseomonas sp.
CCGCGCGCCACGGCGTCGCCTGCCCTACCATCACACGCCTGGTTGCGATGATCCATGAATGTGAGGCAGGGGCGCGCCCGGCCTCGGATGACAATTTGCTGGAGCTGATGAAAACCTAGTTCAGCGTCGTCAGCAGCCCCGCCATCAGCTTGGCACGCGGCACCAGGCTATCAATCAGCACATGTTCTTCAAGCGTATGCGCCATGGCACCCTGCACACCAAGCCCATCCAAAGTGGTGATGCCAAGCGCGCCGGTGAAATTGCCATCCGAACCACCGCCGCTTGATTGGTGATTAATGTCAAAGCCAATCGCCTGCGCGATGTCGCGCGCATGGCGATAAAGCGCCAGCACCTTCGCATCAGGCTCCCAAACCGGGCGCGTGACACCGCGTGTCACTTCCAACTGCACATCATTGGTGGAAGAACGCAGCGCGAGCATTTTGGCAACCCCGGCATCAAGGTCTTCCTGGCGCTTGGCCATGGAAAGCGCCTCGGCCTCCGTGGTTGTGGTGACGCAATTCACCCATTGCCCGCCATGCAGAACGCCAACGGAAAAGGTGCAATCCTCGGTGGTCATGTCCTCAATCGTCAGGATCTGGCGGCACATTTCCTTGATCGAACTCCGCCCTTCCGCGAGCCGCGCACCAGCATGGGAAGGCCGGCCCGTGGTCTTCAGATTGAAGCGCGCAATGGCATAGCGCCCGGTCACCACACCGCCATCCGCCCGCGCCGGTTCCGGCACCAGCACAAACCTATGCCGCGCGGCTTCCGCTTCGATCAGGTCGCGCGTGGAGGGACTGCCGATTTCCTCATCGCTGGTCAGCAAGATCGTGATCGGTAGCGGGGTCGCGAGCCTCGCCGCGATGATCTGGCGCATGGCTTCCACCACCAGCACCGTGCCGCCCTTCATGTCCAGAATGCCAGGCCCATAGCAGCGATTGCCGTCGCGCCGGATCGGCAGTTTTTCGAGTGTGCCGATGGGATGCACCGTATCCAGATGCGCCATCACCAGAATGCCGGGCGCGCCATCGCCGGCTGGGTGCGGGAAGCGTGCGCGCACGCAATCGCCAAGCCCCATGCGCCCCGGAATGCGATCAATCCGCGCCCCCAGCAGCGCCAGATCGCGGGACGCCAAATCCATCATGCGATTGACCGCCCCCGCATCGAAGGTGGGGCTTTCGCAGGCCGCCCAGCGCATCAGACGGGCCAGTATGTCATCAGCCTCAAAAGGCAAGGCAAGGGCGGCGGTGGCGTCAGGCATGGTGTTTTGGCATCCCATCAATGATCACAGATGAAGCCTGCTGTGCCCGCGCGCATAGGGCAAGGGGGCAACTCGGCAGGGCAGGGGCTTGCTGTTAAGCTGCACCCGAAACGGAGAGACCCCGATGCGCCTGCTGATCGCCAATGCCAATACCACCGAAGCCATTACCGAAACCTGCGCTGCGGTGGCGCGCGCCGCCGCCGCGCCGGGCACCGAGATCATTGGCGCGACACCGCGCTTTGGCCCGGCGGTGATCGCAACCCGCGTGGAAAACGTGATCGCCGGCCATGCACTGTTGGAGGCTTTGGCCGAACATGCTGGCCGCGTGGATGCGGTGCTGCTCGCGGTCAGTTTCGACACCGCCTTGGATGCGGCGCGGCAGATGATGCCCTGCCCGGTGCTGGGCATGACGGAAGCGGCGGCGCTGACCGCCTGCATGATGGGCGGGCGCTTTGGCCTGATCACCTTTGGGAATGTGGAGCCCTACCGCGAATTGATCGCGCGCCACGGGCTAACGGCACGGCTCGCGGCGCTGGCTGGCTTGGATGCCACCCCGCCCGAGGCGCTGGCCAATCCCGAAGGAGTCGCGGAAAAACTGCGCGTCGCGGTGGAAGGCCTGGCGGCGCAGGGCGCGGATTCCGTGGTGCTGGCCGGCGCAGCGCTGGCCGGCTTTGACCAGCGTTTGGCTGGCCGTGCGGCCTTGCCGCTCTTTGATGGTATTCGTTGCGGCGTGAAGCTCGCGGAGGCGCTGGTGGCGTTGAACCCGCCACGGGCGCAAAGCGGATCCTATGCCCCACCCCAGGGACGCATCAGCCTTGGCTTGACGCCTAGCCTCGCGGCGCTGTTACGCGGGGAAGGCAGAGCCTCGGCCTGACATGCCGCGACCATCGAAGGGCGCAGAAACTCAACGCCCCATTCGCGCCGGGTTATTCATGGTGCTGGAAGCCGCATCAGCCCCACCCAGGCCCGGCCGCCCAATATTGCCAAATAGCGCCTGGAGGATGTTCCGCTCGGTCCCCGGCACCGGGGTTTCGCGCGATACCATCCCGACATCCCGGCCATCCTCGGGCTTCAACTCGCGAATATCCTGCACCACGCCGCGACGGTCGAAGCTGATGGCCACCACCACGCGGTCGCGCAGCTCAAGATAGCGTCCGGGCATCACCTGGGTAATGCCGCTGATGTAGAACCAATTCTCCTCATCGAAGGTGCCGCGCGCCGTGGGTGGGCCGAGCAAGGCCAGCACATCGCCGCGGGTCTGCACCCCCTTGGTAACCTGCGAAAGCCTTTCTGGGTCCACCCGATTGCCGCGCGGCACCGGCGGCGGGGCCAGCCTTTCGCAGGCGCCAAGCGCGAGCGCAGCCAGCATCACCAGGGCGCTTAAGCGGCGCTTGGCGCGCAATTCTTCAGCCATGTCGCGGTTCCCAGCCCAAGATGCCCTGTTCAAGATTGACCATTCGCCGCTCCGGACCCATGTCCAGGGTCTTCGATAGACAGGCTGAGCCTTCGGGGTCAACCGCTCGTGGTCCGGTCGCTGCTGTCGATTCCCGACAGCAGCGTGAATCGGCCCACCAAATATAGGGCTAGTGGTGCGCGGGGGCAGTTTTGGGTTGGGAAAACTTAGCATGAATCGCACCACTGGCTTCCGGGTTTGGAAAAGGATCAATGGGTCTACTGAGCGCCTTGCGTCGCCCGCCGCATGAAAGAGCAGGCTTTACCCTTTACGGCGCGGCCGTTGCCGCCGCCCGTGCACCCTATTTTTACGCTGATCTTGGCGTGCGGGATTCGGTGGAAGGGCGGCTTGATCTGATCCATTTGCATGCCGCGCTGCTGGTCCGCCGCCTGCGGCGTGATGCCGATACGCGCGGCCCCGCTTTGGCCCAGGCCGTGTTTGACGCGATGTTTTCCGATATGGATGTCAATCTGCGCGAAATGGGTGTCAGCGATCTGGTGGTCGGCAAGCGCGTGCGTGGGTTGTGGGAAGCGTTTCACGGCCGCGCCACGGCCTATGAAGCCGCGCTGGATGGGGCTGATCCTGCTGCCATGGCAGCGGCTCTGGCGCGCAATGTCTGGCGCACGGAAGAACCCGGCCCCGCCGCTGAGCGCCTGGCGCGGATCGCCTTCGCCCAGGCGGAAGCCCTGCAAGCCCAGGATTTCGCCCGGCTTTTGGCCGGTAAGGCGCAGTTTCTGGCGCCGGAAGCCATCGGCGATGCTGCCTGAATTTTCCCGTCGGCAGCTTCTGACCGACCCGCCCCAGGCCGGCGTCGCGGAAGTGCTGGAAGCAACGCCGGCCGAATGCGCGGCCCTTGCCAAGCGCTTCGGGATCGAGGCCTTGCGCCATTTCAGCGCGCGCTTCACCCGCAAACCCTATCCGGGCGGAGGCCTGATGTTGACCGGGCGCATCAGGGCCGAAGCGGTGCAGCTTTGTGTGGTGAGCCTGGAGCCGGTGAACGAGCATCTGGACAAGCCCTTCACCCTGGTGGTGCTGCCCCCCGATGGCACGCCTTCCGAAGACCCGGATGGGCCCGATGAGATCGAGGCTGACGCGACCGGCCATTTCGACCTTGGTGAGGCTTTGGCCGAGGAAGTGTCACTCTCGCTCAACCCTTATCCCCGCGCTGCCGGGGCGCATTTGCCGGCGGGGCTGGACGAAGAAGCCGAGGCAGCCCCGCGCAACCCCTTCGCCAAGCTGGCCGCGCTGCGGGGTGGCAAGGGCTGAGCAAGCCCCATCCCATGCTTGCGCCCCGGTGAAGCCGGTGCTAAGTGCCCGCCCTTGTTCAAATCCACAGTTACGTTTGAGTGAAAGAGACCCGGCGCCATGGCCGTTCCGAAAAGAAAGACCTCGCCTTCCCGCCGCGGCATGCGCCGCAGCCATGAAGCGCTTTCCACCTCCGCGCATCATGAATGCCCGAATTGCGGCGAATTGAAGCGCCCGCACCATGTCTGCTCCCATTGCGGCTATTATGATGGCCGTGAAGTGGTAGCGGCGGATCGCCTGAAGCCGGCCGTCCGGCTCTGATCCCCCGCTTCCCAGGGCGCCGAGGCTCCCGCGATGGCTGATACGGGGTCCGCTTTTTCTCTGGCAATTGATGCCATGGGTGGGGATGCGGCGCCTGAGGTCGTGCTCGATGGTCTGGAATTGGCCGCCGAGCGGCACCCGCAGGCGCGTTTCCTGCTGGTGGGTGATGAGGCACGTGTTGGTGGCGCCTTGGCGCGGCGCAAGCGGGCCGCGAAGGTATGCAGCCTGCGCCATGCGCCGGAAGTTGTCTCGGGTGATCTGAAGCCAACCGCGGCCTTGCGCATGCGCGGGTCTTCCATGCGAATTGCCATTGATGCGGTCGCGGCCGGTGAAGCGGCGGGCATTGTTTCGGCTGGGAATACCGGGGCGCTAATGGCGCTTGCGAAAATCGTCATCAAGACCATGCCGGAGATTGATCGGCCCGCGCTGGCGGCGATTGGTCCTTCGGCGCGCGGTGATGTCGTGCTGCTCGATCTTGGCGCCAATGTGCAATGTGATGCGCGCAATTTGGTGGAATTTGCCATCATGGGTGACGCTTTCGCGCGTGTGGCGCTGGGGCTTACCACGCCAAGCATTGGCCTGTTGAATGTGGGCAGTGAGGAATTGAAAGGCGATGACCGCGTGCGCGCGGCAGCCGAGATTCTGCGCGATTCGCATGTGGGCACTCAGTTCCGCGGCTTTATCGAAGGCCATGACATCACCGCCGGCACGGTGGATGTGGTGGTGACAGATGGTTTTACCGGCAATGTGGCGCTGAAGACCGGCGAAGGGGCGCTGAAGCTCATGCGCGATTTGCTGCGCCAGGTCTTTACCAGCAGCGTGCCCGCCAGGCTTGGCTATCTGCTGGCGCGCCCCGCCTTGGATCGGCTGCGCGAATGGATGGACCCGCGCCGCTATAATGGCGCGATCCTGCTGGGGCTGAATGGCGTGGTGGTGAAATCCCATGGCGGGACGGATGCGCTTGGCTTCGCCCATGCCGTGGATGTGGCCATGGATATGGTAACGCATGGCTATAATGATCGGATCAGGGATGGTTTTGACCGGCTTGCGGGCCGCAATAGGCTGGCGCCTTCGCCAAACTGATGTAGCTTAGCGCCATGGTCATGCGTGCCTTGATCGCCGGCTGCGGCGGCTACCTTCCCCCCTTGCGGCTTTCCAATGATGAATTGGCGGCGCGCCATGGGCTTGAAACTTCTGATGCCTGGATTCAGGAACGCACGGGGATCAAATACCGCCATGTCGCGGCACCTGATGAAGCGGCTTCCGATCTGGCCGCTGCCGCCGCGCGCGCGGCACTTGCGGATGCGGGGGTGGAGGCTTCCAAGGTTGATGGCATCATCGTGGCCACCACGACGCCTGATTCAGGCTTTCCCGCCACTGCCGCGCGGGTGCAGGCCAAGATCGGTGCTGGCCCTGGCTTTGCGTTTGACATCACCGCGGCCTGTACCGGTTTCATCTATGGGCTTTCCATCGCTGAAGCGATGATGCGCGCTGGCCATGCACGGCATGTGCTGGTGATCGGCGCTGAGGTCTATTCGCGCATCATGGATTGGACCGATCGCGGCACTTGCGTGCTGTTCGGCGATGGCGCCGGCGCGGTGCTGCTGAGCGCCGGCGAAGGGGCCGGGACCAACAAGGATCGTGGCCTGCTTTCAACCCATCTGCATGCCGATGGTCGGCATGGCGATATCCTGTTTGTCGAAGGCGGCGCCGGTTCCACCGGTGGCACGGGATTGCTGCGCATGTCGGGCAAGGAAGTCTTCCGCCATGCGGTGTCCAAATTGGCCGCGGTAGTAGATGAGGCTTTGGCCGCCAATGGCCTGACCCATGCCGATATTGATTGGCTGGTGCCGCATCAGGCCAATCAGCGCATCATTGAAGCCATGGGTAAGAAATTGCACCTGCAACCGGGGCGTGTGGTGGTGACGGTGGACCGGCACGCCAATACCTCGGCTGCGTCCATCCCGCTGGCACTGGCTGAGGCGCGGGGCGATGGGCGGATCAAGCATGGCGATCTGGTTGTGATGGAAGCGATTGGCGGGGGGCTGACCTGGGGGTCCGCCATTGCGCGTTTCTGAGATTTCATGCGGCAGGCGGTTGACGCCGCCGCGGGAAGCCGGTTTGCTGTAGGGAACAGGGATAAATCGGGGCGGGGTCAATGGAAACCATGACGCGGGCCAATCTGGCCGAGGCGATCTATGCTGAGGTCGGGCTTTCACGCAATGAAAGCGCCGATCTGTTGGAATCGGTACTGGAGCGGATTTCTGCGGTGCTGGAATCGGGTGAATCGGTGAAGATATCCTCCTTCGGGACCTTCCTGGTGCGCCAGAAGGGCCAGCGCATTGGCCGCAACCCGAAGACCGGCGTTGAAGTGCCGATCCTGCCGCGCAAGGTGCTATCCTTCCGCCCGTCGCAGGTATTGAAGGCGCGGATCAACAATGAAGAAGTGGAAGACGAAGCATGAGCGAGGCTGATGATGCGGATGACAAGGGGCGCCCGCGCAAGGCGCCGAGTGCCTTTCGCACCATCAGTGAAGTCGCCGATGATTTGAATATTCCGCAGCATGTCTTGCGTTTTTGGGAAAGCAAATTCCCGCAGCTGAAGCCGCTGAAGCGTGGTGGTGGGCGGCGCTATTATCGGCCAGAGGATATTGCGCTGCTGAAGCGCGTTGGCGATCTGCTCTATAACCAGGGCTATACCATCAAGGGGGTGCAGCGGCTGCTGCGCGACGGGACGGATGAAGGCCCAGGCCCCGTGGCGCTGGAATTGCCTTTGGGCGATCCGCCGCCCGCCGCCGATGCATCCGAGGGCTTGGCGCTGAAGGTCGCTTTGGCTGAGCTTGAGGATATTGCGCGCGCCTTGCATCGGTTGGCGGCTTAGGGTTCTTAGCGTCCTGACAGCAGCTCGAGCGTCAGCGGATCCGGAATTCCTTCGAAGTACCGCGCGATTGCGTCGGAGAACACAGCGGGTTCGGCGCCGCACGCCGCGAAGAGCGTCATCGACGACCGAAATTTCAGATTATCCGGGCTGCCGAAGATCTCGTGGACCGATCGGCCCTGAACCGCGTTCACCAGCTTCGTGCACTCGATCAGGCGAGGCCCTAGAACGGGATGGGCCATGTAGGCTTGCGCTTCGGCCAATGAGGCAATGCCGTAGCGTAGGGCGGTGGAGCTCCGCCCCAGGGCGCGCAGTTGCGGAAATACAAACCACATCCAGTGACTCTGCTTCCGGCCAGCCTCGAGTTCGCGCCGGATTTGCGTCATCGCAGTGCCCTGTGCCACCACGAAGCGTTCAAGATCAAATGGGTCGTCCACAGCAGCGCAGCCTATACTGTGAGAAGTCTGGTTGAAAACCTCTAACATCCGACGCTGTGCAGGGCGAAGCCTTGGCGACACTGGTAAGCTTCCACGCCCAGCGGGCGCTACCTGAAGCCGGATTGTATCGCAAGGGGTGGCAAGGCTGAAATTCTGGTGCTAAGCAGCGCCAAGTCGGAGCGTAGCGCAGCCTGGTAGCGCATCAGTCTGGGGGACTGGGGGTCGTGGGGTCGAATCCCGCCGCTCCGACCATTTCTGAAAATTAAGTGTAAAGACTTGGTGCCTTCCCTCATCGCATCGGCCAAAGGCGTGACCAAAGCCCAGCCGTGCCCTCACGCAGCCCCGCCCAGCCTTGTTCAAACTGCGCGCTGCCCGCGGCCATCATTTCCTGTGCGGCTTCTGCCTGCCGCTGTGTGGCGGCCCAGGCTTCCTGCGCCACGCTTTCCGCCGCCCCGGCCAGATGCGGCGCCAGCGCCTCACCAAGCGCACAAGCGGCGCGCTGTTCCGCACTCGGCGGATTGCCCAGAACGGCGTCCGTCACGGCATCCCATGCGCGGCCAGAGCCCAGCAGCAGCGAAATCGCCACGCTGCCTGCCTGACCGATCAGGCAGCCATACCCCAGGCGAGCCTCCGGCACCGCGTGTTTCGGCAGCAGCGGCGCGCTTGTTGCCTCAGGCAGTTTCGGATTGGGTGGCGCGGCATCGGAAGCCCGCGCAGCCATGGGCGCGGCAAGCCAAGCCAGGATTGCAACCGTGACGGCAATTTTCCTCATGCGCGCTTCACTCCCCAGAACAAGGCCGGACCACCTTTTACCACATCGCGAATGCTGCGCCGATAGGCTTGTGGCGGCAGCACCAGGCCAAGCGGGATGAAGGGCACTTCCTGCCAAACCACGCGCTGAATATCCTCCGCAATGCGTTTCTCGGCTGCCAGATCAGGCGCGGCAAACCAGGCATCGCGCAATTCCTCAAGCCGCGGCATGGTGGGCCAGCCGGACCAGGCATTGGCGCCATTGCCGCGAATGGGCATGTGGCTGCCGGGCACCGAAACATCCAGCCCTTCCCAGGTGGTGCAAAAGGCGCTCCAGCCGCCTTGATCCACCGGGCCGCGATTGGTGCGGCGCTGGATTTGCGTGCCCCAATCCATGGAAATGAAATCCACATTGAAGCCGATGCGCTTCATCACATCTGTGGCGACCACAGCCAGGTTCTGCAGTACAGGCAGGTCTGTGGCCGACATCATCACCACGCGTTCATTCCTGTAGCCCGAAGCCGCAAGGGCAGCGCGCGCTGCATCCAGGCTGCGCGGGCCGGTCAAGACCTCAAGCCCCGCTTCATTGGCAAGCGGCGTGCCGGGTGTGAAAACACCCGCCGGCACATGGGACAGGGCTTGATCGGTGCCGATGGCCGCATCCATGAAAACGCGCTGATCAATCGCCGGCAGCAAAGCGCGGCGCACCGCGACATTGTCAAAGGGCGGATGGAGGAAATTGAAGCGCAGCACGCCTAGATTGCCGGCGCTATTGATGCGGTCCACCACAATATCCCGATGGCGCCGCAATAGCGGCAGCAAATCCGCATGCGGTGTTTCCCACCAATCCGCTTCATTGTTTTGCAGCGCTGCCGATGCGGTGGAAGGATCGGGCATGATGCGCCATTCGACACGATCAAAATGCACGGGCTTGCCGCCCGCCATGAAATCCGAAGCCTCCTGGCGTGTCTGATAGCCTTCGAAACGGTCATAGACCGCGATATCGCCGGACCGGAACAAATCCTGCCGGAAGCGGAACGGCCCGCTGCCGGTGAAATCGCGAATTTGCTGAAAGGCATCGGTTTCCGCGACGCGTTCGGGCATGATGGCGCAAATGCTGGCCGAGGGTTTGCCGAGCGCCCAAGCCAAGCCCGCCCAAGGCTGCTTCAGGCGAATTTCAAAGCGGTTGTCATCCAGGGCGCGCATTTCATTCAGCAGCACGCCAAGCCTTTGGCCCAGCACATCGCGCTTTGACCAGCGCATGATGGAAGCAATGCAATCCTTCGCGCGCACCGGTTCATTGTCATGGAAACGCAGCCCCGGGCGGAGCGTCATGGTCCAGGTGAGGCCATCGGCAGAAACCTCATGCCCGGCCAGCATCTGATGTTTGGCCCGAAAATCGCCGCCCAGCCCGAATAGCGTATCATAGACCATCAGGCCGTGATTGCGGACGATCACCGCCGTGCTCCAGACCGGGTCCATGCTGGATAGGTTGCTTTGCGGAATGAAGCGGAGTGTGCGCGCGGCGGTCTGCGCGGTGGCAAGGCTTGGTGCGGCGAGTGCGGCGCCTGAGGTAAGCATCAGGGAACGGCGGTGAAGCATGATGGGGCCCTTTGCTGGTGTGTCATCGTCCAGCATTGAGCAGTGTGGCCTTCCGGGCAAGCCC
>JADCFR010000273.1 GCA_020249415.1 Roseomonas sp.
GAATATGCGGCGGGGCATATGCCGGGCAGTCGTTCCGCGCCCGGCGGGCAATTAGTGCAGGCGACCGATCAATGGGTCGCAGTGCGCCATGCACGCATTGTCCTGGTGGATGATACGGGCACGCGCGCACGCATGACCGGCGGATGGCTGCGCCAATTGGGCGGTTGGGAAGTGATGGTGCTGACGGATGGGCTGAGTGGTCCGCTCGCCACCGGGCCGTGGCAGCCTGATTGCCCGGAAGCGGCAGCGGTGAAGCCGCCAAGCCTGACGCCGGAAGAACTCGCCGCCGAAAGCGTAAAGGGAGGGGTGCAGGTGATTGACCTCGCGCGGTCCATTGATTTCCGCGATGGGCATATCCCCGGCGCGCTGTGGGGCATTCGTACGCGGCTGGATAGGTTGCGCGGTGCTTTGGCGGGGGCGCGGCTGATTGCGATTGCCGCACCCGATGCAGCGCTGGCACGCTTGGCGGCACCGGAAGCTGCGGCGGTCACAGGCTTGCCAGTCTATGTTCTGGAAGGCGGCACCAAGGCGTGGCGCGCGGCGGGGCTGCCTCTGGCAGCGGATCGGCGCAAGCCGGCTGATGCCGACTGCGCTGATTTCTATCTGCGTCCCTATGACCGGAATGACGGGGTGGAAGCGGCGATGCGTGAATACCTTTCTTGGGAGATTGATCTGGTCAATGAAGTGGCGAAGGATGGCGATGCCCCCTTCGGCCATTGGCATTGAATGCGCGCCTCCATCGCCTTGCTTGGACGTTTCAAAGCCACGCTTGGCCGGGCGCCAGAGAGGTTTTTGGATGTTTTGCTCCCCCCGCATTGTCTGACCTGCGATGCGGAGGTTGAGCGCCAGGGCAGTTTTTGCGCTGCCTGTTTCAGCGGCTTGAACCTGATTTCTGCGCCGTTTTGCGCGCGTTGCGGTGTGCCCTTCGCGCATGAAGGAGAAGCCGAGCGCAACACGGATGGCGCGTTGTTATGTGCGCCTTGCCTCAACCGCGCGCCCGGCTTCGCGGTGGCGCGTGCAGCGCTGCGCTATGATGAAGGTGCGAAGCGCCTGATCCTGCCCTTCAAGCACGCGGATCGCACGGAAATGGCGATGCCGCTCGCGCGCCTCATGGCGCGGGCGGGGGCAGAGATGTTGGCGGCGGCGGATGTGCTGGCGCCGGTGCCAGCGCATTGGCGGCGCTTGATTGCGCGGCGCTATGACCAAGCGGCGCTGCTGGCGCAGCGGCTAGGGCGGCTTTCAGGGCGGCGCGTGGTGCCGGATTTGCTCCGCCGTAGGCACGCCACACTTCCTTTGGGTGACAAGGGCGCGGCGGAACGCGCGGCACTGGTCGCGGATGCCTTCAGCGTAGCCCGCCCGGCGCGCGTGGCCGGCAAGCGCGTGTTGCTGGTGGATGATGTGATGACCTCCGGCGCCACGGCGGAAGCCTGCGCGCGGGCCTTGCTGGCAGCGGGGGCCGCGCGGGTGGAGGTATTGGCGGCGGCGCGGGTGCCGGACCCGCGGCTGCGCGCGGCTTGACCCGGCCAGATTTCACGCCAATCTTCCGCCCATGGCCAAGATCGAAATCTACACCACCGATTTCTGCCCCTATTGCTCCCGCGCCAAGGCGCTGCTGGAAAAGAAGGGCGTCACCTATCAGGAATATGACGCGCCGCATGGGTCTGATGCCCGCCGCCGCGCCATTGAGAATTCCGGCGGGCGCACCACCGTGCCGCAGATTTTCATCAATGGACAATCCATCGGCGGTTCGGATGATCTGGTCGCCTTGGACCGCGCGGGCAAGCTGGATGCGATGTTGGCCGGTTGAGCGAGACGCTCAGCCCTTCACCAGCCTGTCATAAACCTCCGGATCGGTCGCGCCTTCCGTGCCGAACAGCAGCACGCGGCTATCCGCTCCAAGCCCCAGAGCCGCACGCGCATAGGGTTCCTGCATCGCGAGCAATAGCGCGGCCAAGCCCGCCACCGCGCTTTCACCCGCCACAATCGGCGGCGTCTGGTGTGCCAGCAACTTCATGCATTCCACCGCGCTTTCATCCGATACCGACATGAAGGCGAAGGCGCCGCGTTCCAATTCCTGCCAGGCCAACAAGGAAGGCTCCCCACAGGCAAGCCCGGCCATGAGCGTATCAAGATCACCGGGCACCGTGACGGGCTGACCAGCTTCCGCACTCGCCAATAGGCAATCAGCCTTGTCGGGTTCAGCAATTATCAGCTTCACGCCAGCGCCAAACCGCGCGCGCATTTGCACCGAAACCGCGGCCGCCACACCACCGACGCCGCCTTGGATGAAGACATGGGTCGGTGCTTCGCTGATCTGATCCGCAGCCTCATCCGCCATCAGGCGATAGCCCTGCATCACATCGCGCGGCACTTCCGTATAGCCAGGGTATGAGGTGTCGGAGACAACGAACCAGGCATTTGCCTCGGCCTGCTTCTGCGCTTCGCGTACGGCGTCATCATAATTGCCCGGCACCACGCGAATCGCCGCGCCATATTTGGCGATGGCATCGCGCCTTCCTTGGCTGACGGTTTCATGCACGAAAATCACGCAAGCCGCGCCAAAACGCCGCGCGCCCCAGGCGACCGAGCGGCCATGATTGCCATCGGTCGCGCAACAGACCGTGATCTTGCTGGTGGCTTCCTTATAGCGACCTTCGATCAGATCAGCGCTCGTTGCCTCCCGCGCCACGCCGCGCCTGGCGAGTTCCGCTTGCAGCACGCGCATCACCGCATAGGCGCCGCCGAGTGCCTTGAAGGACGCCAGGCCGAAGCGCGCGGCCTCATCCTTGTAATGCAGCCGCGCGACACCCGCCGATTTGGCGATGGCATCCAGCTTGATCAGTGGGGTTGGCGCATAGCTGGGCCATGTCATGATTTCAGCCTTGGCGCGGGCATAGCCGGCTTCAGGCAGCAAGGCGATGCCGGGCACGCCATGGTTGCGGTTCAGGAAATAACGGAAAGGGCGCTTTTCGATCATGCCCCCATATTGCGCC